>NZ_MCRJ01000027.1 GCF_001720135.1 Methylobrevis pamukkalensis | reverse complement strand
CGAGACATGAAGTCCGCCCCGATGAGGATCGTCCGGCTGCGGATTGCCGCGGCCTGCCGAGAAGGTCACTTCAAAGCTCGGAACAAAGGAAAAGGCGGGGGAGATTGGCTCGCCCCGTATGGTTGCTTCCGAATTCCGGCCGGTCACAAGCCATGTCGGGTCGCAGCCGAGCTCGGCGAGCTTGAGCAGCTCCTCCGCCTTCGGCGAACGCTCTCCCCGCTCATACCGGCCGATGGTCTGCTCGGACACCTCCAAACGGTCGCCCAGCTCGCCTTGCGTCCAGCCCTGTGATTCGCGCCATGAACGAAGGCGTTCGCGGAAAGTCATCGCCAAATGGCCTTCTGCGCGAAAGTAATCTTCGCATTCGGTCGTGTTTCGCACATATCAGTTATCCAATCCAATCAATCAGATAGCCATTTGGCGGTTTGGAGACACCAAAGGCGAAGCGCGAAATATCCGAACGGTGTTGACACATCCGTTTGGATAGGCCGATATGGTTGACATGCAGACCAAGACCTTAACCCCGCAGATCCCAGAAAAACCCGCCGAACGGCGGGCCTGGATCAAGTTCCAACTGGAGCTTCGCGGCACGACCTTCACGGGTCTTGCCGCGGAACTCGGCGTCACGCTGCAGGCGGTGTCGAACACCGCTTTCGGCCGTCCCAACAACCGGGTCGAGGCCCGGCTGGCGCAGGAAATCGGCGTGCCGCAGGCCGCGCTGTTTTCCGAGCATTTCGACAGCAATGGCCAACGCATCCGGGCACTTTCTGCCCGACGCCGCCACGTTACCCCATCCACCCCGACGCACAATGTCGAATTTCCGGAGGCGTGCTGACATGGCGCACGACCCGACGCGGGACGATGTTCCGCATTCGTTCTACACCCAAGTCGGCGGCGACGAAAGTGGCCGGCCGGCGGTGACCCCGTACCGCCCTCAGGAGCGGACGACGGAGGAGCGGCGGGTTGCCCGGCTGCGGAGCACGCTCCGGCAGGCCGAGATGGCGGCGCGGATCAAGCCCCGGCCGGAGAGCCACCGGCTGGTGGACTCCACTCGGCGTCGGATGGCGGCCGAGGCCTGGCGGGCCGACCGGAGCGCGGTGGTGAAGGACGTCGTGGCGGGGCTGGCTGTGCTGTTGTTCGCAATCGCGCTGATCGGCTGGGCGTCGATCGCCAGCGAGGCGGTGACGCTGTGGAGGGTCGGGCAGTGACACCTTTTCGGGCGCCATTTGGTCACGACCTGGCGGCCATAGGGACGGGCCACCTCCGACAGTGGTGGGGCGGCGGGGCTACCCGCGTTCGTGTGCGTCCTTCGGGGCGTTTCCTCCCTCAACTGGCCGGACGCGCGGGTGCCCCCCGCACCAGTGTGTCCGGCGCCTTTTTGCGGGGAGCGACATGAGAACGGTCGCCACGCTGCTCGCCATCGTCCTGTTCCTGCCAGCGGTCGCGGTCGCGGTCGTGGTGGCGGCCGGGTGCTGGGCGCGGTTGCGGGCGGCACAGGCCGAGGAACGGGACCTGGCCGCGGCACGGGTGCCGCGGCGGGACTGACCAACCAACAAGAACCTCTCGAGGGACACGGCCATGAAGCGGCCCGCGAAGACATCATCCGGATCACGGTGCGGATCACGCCAGGGCGACATGTTCGACGCCTATGAGGCGGCGCTGCAGCCGGAGGAGCCGGCGGACGGCAGCCTCGATCTGGCGGCCGAGCTGTGCGCGACCCTGTCGCAGGCGATCAAGGATTGCCCGCTGAGCCGCGCCGAAATCGCGGCGCGGATGAGCGATCTCACCGGCAAGCCGGTCTCGGAAGACATGCTGAACCAGTGGACCGCCAAGAGCGCGACCGCCTGGCGGTTTCCGTTCGAGTTCGCCCCGGCGTTCGAGGTGGCGACCGCCTCGCAAGTGCTGCAGCTGCTGCTGGCGCGGCATCGCGGCACGGTGGTGATGACGAAGCGCGAAGGCCGCGACGCGGAGATCGGCCGCGCCCAGCGCGAGCTGAAGGAAAAGCAGGCGCAGCTGCGCCGACTGATGGGCGGGGCACGCTGATGGCCCGGGTCACGATCGGCGACGTCGCGAGGCAATGTCGGTTACGAAGCGCGCTGCAGAGTTGCGGGCTTCGCGCGAAAGCTGGCCGCATACGGGCGGCGGCGGTCCGCGCGCCCGCCTCTACGCCGTCGCGACCTGCCCCGGCCGGTGCAGGAGGCGCTGCGCGCCCGGGCGCTGGCCACCCCTTCGACCCCGGCGCTGCGCGGCCTTGTCGCCGCGCCGGCCGAACCGGCGCCCGGCGCTGCCGGCGCCGGAGCGCCTGACCGACCGGGACCTGAAGACCTGGCAGCGGACGACGATGCTGGCGCGGGTTGCGCTGATCCACGAGGCCGAGCGGATCGCGCGGATGGGTGGCGGCATGCTGGCGGCGTTCGCCGCGCTGGTGGCGGCGGAGAAGGCCGGGAAACTGGCGCCGGACACGCAGCGGGCGGCGGAACAGGCCAACGCGCGGGCCGGCGAGACCCGCGGGCTGTCGGTCACGTCGCTGCGGCGGTGGTGCAAGGCCTATGAGGGGGCCGGCCGGAACCCGCTGGCGGTGGCGCCGCGGCCTTCCCCGCGCGAACAGACCCTGCCGCCGCCGTGGCTGGCCGACTTCATGGATTTTTACGCGATCCCGTCCAAGCCGAGCATTGCCCGGACGGTGCGCGAGATCGAAAAGCAGCGGCCGGAGCTTTCCCTGCCGCCGCTGCGGACGATCCAGCACGCGATCAAGGCGCTGCCGGCGATCGAGCGGATGCGGGGGCGGATGGGGCCGCGGGCGCTGCGGCAGATCAAGGCGTTCGTCCGCCGCGACGTTTCCCAGCTGTGGCCGACGGCGGTCTATTCCACGGACGGCCACACGCACCATGCCTCGGTGGCGCATCCGATCCACGGCAAGCCGTTCCGCCCCGAAATCACCTCGACGATCGACATCGTGACGCGGCGGATCACCGGCTGGTCGGTGGCGCTGGCGGAGACCACCTGGGGCACGATCGACGCCCTGCGGCACGCCTTCACCACCTCCGGCATTCCCGACATCTGGTACGTCGACCGGGGCAAGGGCTTCAACAATGCGGTGTTCGACGACGCGTTGACCGGGCTTCTGGCGCGGTTCGACGTGACCAAGGAAACGTCGCTGCCCTACCGCTCGCAGGCGCGCGGCACGATCGAGCGGTTCCACCAGGTCTGGATCGAGGCAAGCCGGTTTTCGCCGACCTATGCCGGCCACGACATGGACGCGGAGGCGCGGAAAAGGATCGACACGGCGATCAAGGCCGACATCGAGGAGACCGGGCGCAGCGATCTCCTGCAGAGCTGGGACGACTTTCTCGTCTGGTGCGGCGAGATCGTCGCCGACTACAACGCCCGCCCGCATTCCGGCCTGCCGAAGATCGCGGATGCCACGGGCAAGCGCCGGCACATGTCGCCGGACGAGGTGTGGGCCGACTTCCGGGCGAAGGGCTGGGAACCGGACATCATGGAGTTCGAGGAGGCCGACGCGGCCTTCCGGCCGCAGACGACGCGGCAGGTGCGGCGCGGCGAGATCCAGCTGTTCACGAACCGCTACTTCGCGATGGACCTTGAAGACTTCCACGAGATCGAGGTGCTGGTCGCCTACGACATTCACGACGCCTCCAAGGTGTGGGTGTCGACCCGCGACGGGCGGTTCATCTGCACCGCCAACTGGCACGGCAATTCGGTGTCCTATTTCCCCCGGCCGTGCTCGACCAGGCTCATGAAAAGCGCCTCGACGGCCGCCTCAAGCGGGTGGACGCCCGGCGGGCGGCGGTGGAGGCCGAGCGGCCGACGCCGATGCTGGAGATCGCCGCCTCGACGGCCAAGCCGATCCGGGTGGAGCGGCCGGCGCCGGTGCTGGACGTGGTGGCCAATACGCCGCCCGCGCCCGCCGCCAACTCCGGCCACCCTGTCGATCCGGACGCCCGGCCGGCGCGGTTTTCGAGCGACGTCGAGATGGCGACCTGGATCCACGCGCACCTCGACCGCCTGACGCTGTTCGACGCCCGATGGGTGGTCGAGCGGCTGTCCACTCCCGCCTTCCGGACCCGGCTTTCGCTCGACGGGATCGACCCCGCGCGGCTCGTCGCCGAGGCCCGAACCAAGATCAAGCAAGAGGCAGCATCATCATGAGAGACGACTTCGTCACGGTGACCAACACCACCGCCTTCTTTGAAGGCATCGACAGCGTCGAGACCCGCGCCGCCTCGGAAAAGACGCTGATGGTGGTCGACGGCCTGCCCGGCCACGGCAAGACCACCACGGCCATGTGGTACGCGACCCAGCACGATCTGCCCTATGTGCGGGCCAAGGCCGAATGGACGCCGCAGTGGATGCTGCGCGACCTTCTGGCGGTGCTCGACATCGTGCCCGAACGGTCCTTCGAACGGATGTACGGGCAGGCCACCCGGGCGCTGGCCGACCGGGCGGACTATGCCCGCGCCAACGGCCGGACCTATGCCGTGATCGTCGACGAGGTGGACCACCTGACGCGGTCGACCAAGCTTCTGGAAAGCCTGCGCGACCTTTCGGAGCTGGTGGAAGTGCCGCTGGTGATGATCGGCATGGCGCGCCTCTGGTCGAGCCTTGACCGGGTGCCGCAGATCCGCAGCCGCGTCTCCGCCCATGTGACCTTCAAGCCGATGGCCGAGGCCGACACCGCCAAGATCGTGCGGACGCGCTGCGAATGCGAGGTGGCGCCGGACCTGCTGGCCCTGCTGCACGGCGCCGCCAAGGGATTTCCGCGCGAGACGCTGGAGGGCATCCGCTCGATCGAGACCGCCGGCAAGCGCATGGACCGGGCGGTGACGGTGGCCGACCTCGACGGCCAGGTGCTGCTGACTGACCGCGCCACCGGCAACCCGATCGTGGTGAGGGCGCTATGAGCGGCGAAGCCACGCGGCAGATGGAGATCGCCCGCGCGCTGGCCGGCGGTGGCTGCCTGACCACGGCCGAAATCGCCGAGGCGACCGGGATCGACCGGCGCGACGTGGCCGTCTTCACCGGCCGGCTGGTGGTGCGGTCATGGATCGTGCGCCGCGAGATCGGCTGCTTTGCCCTGTCGGACGTCGGCCGCCAAGGGCTGGAGTCCGGCGAGGTGCTGGTGTCTGGCCCGACCGGGCCGCGGACCGGCGCGCTGCAGCGGCCGAAGCGGCGCACGGGCCGCGACCGGATGTGGTCGGCCATGCGCATCAAGCGCAAGTTCACGGTCGGCGACATCACGGAGCTCGCCGGCGTCAATCGCGATGCCGCCTCCCGCTACATCCAGGCGCTGGCCCGGGTCGGCCTCTTGACACCGCTCCGCCGCGAGCCGGGGTTTGCCCCGACGTCCAACGGCCACGGCCGCTGGCTGCTGACCGGCGACACCGGCCCGAAGGCGCCCTCGGTGCGGCGGCGCGGCGAGGTGCATGACGCCAACACCGGGACGGACCATGCGCCGATCTCGCGCGCCGGTCTCCGGCAAGGGGGGCGGCATGACCGTTCTGGGGATTGCCCGGCAGATCCACGGCGGCGCGCTGCCCGACTGGATCGCCGAACTGGCGACGCGGGTGGACCAGGCCGGCGGCAACACGAAGGCGACGCGCGAGGTGGCGACACAGCTCGGCTACTCGCACAGCGTCGTCCACGAGATCCTGCGCGGCAAGTACAAGGCGTCCACTGATGCCGTCGAGGCGAAGGTGCGGGCGATCTACATGCGCGGCGCCCTGCGCTGCCCGGCGACCGGCTGCGAGATCTCCGGCGCGCAGTGCGAGACGAACCAGCGCCTGCCGTTTTCGACCGCGAACCCGATGCGCGCCCGGCTGTGGCGCGCCTGCCGGGGCGGATGCCAGCACAGCGCGCTGACGACCGAGCGCGAGGGGGCGGCATGACGACGATCGCCGACATCCAGCGGGCCGTTGCGGCCGTCACCGGAATCCCCGTCCGCGAGATGCGGTCGGCCCGCCGGGCGCGCCCCGTGGTCCGTGCCCGGCAGATCGCGATGTATCTCGCCCGGCACATGACGAGGGCCAGCCTGCCGCAGATCGGCCGGACGTTCGAGCGCGACCACACGACCGTCATCTGGGGGATCGCGCAGATCGAGCGGCAGATGCTGGCCGATCCCGTCATCGCCGGGACGCTGGAGAGGATTTCCGACCTGCTGGCCGAGCGCAGCGAGCAGGAGGAAGCCCGCGCCTTCGACACGCTCGCCGCAGGGATCGCCGAGCGGCTGGTCTCGGCCGGCTTCGGGACGGCGGCCGCGCCTCAGGTCATCGAGCGGCGCGTCGAGGTCGAGACGCGCGTCGAGGTGACGCCTCCCGCCGCGACCAAAGCGATCGACGCCGCCTGGGCGCTGACGGTCGCCTTCGAGGAGGTGTCGCAATGGCCCGGCGACACCGAGAAGCGGAGGGCTTTCTCCGAGAAATTCGCGCGCCTGCAGAAGGCGTTGCGCGACCACCAGACCTACACCCAGAAGGATCAGACCCATGGACACTGATGTGACTGAGAAAGCCCTGCCGCCCGGCGCCGTCGAGATCGGCGGCAAGGCGTACATGGAGAATGCCAAGGGCAATCTGGTCCCGGTCGAGACGATACGGCCGATGGATCTGCTGATCGACGAGATGGTGCGCAAGGTGATCGCCTATGCCACCGATCTCAACGCCCAGGTCGCCCGCTTCAAGGGGCATACGTTCGCCGACATCGGCAGCCTGCAGGCGCTGATCCTGCAGGACTACGGCGTCGAGACCGGCGGCGCTAAAGGCAACGTCACCTTCACGACCTTTGACGGCTGCCTCAAGGTCTCGCTCAAGCAGGCCGACCTGCTGGAGTTCGGGCCGGAGCTGCAGGCCGCCAAGAAGATCGTCGACGAGTGCCTGATGGAATGGTCGGCCGACAGCGGCGCCGAACTGCGCTCGCTGGTGACCAAGGCCTTCCAGGTCGACCGCGAGGGCCGGATCAACCGGTCCGAGATCTTCATGCTGCTCCGCTCCGACATCGACGACCCGCGCTGGCAGCGGGCGATGGACGCGGTGCGCGACTCGATCCGCGTCGTCGGCACCAAGGCCTACCTCAACTTCCACGTCCGCCAGAGCCCCGACGCGGCGTGGAACCATCTGCCCATCGATCTCGCCGCCGCCTGAAAGGAACCGTCATGACCAGCCCGCATATCACCGCCGTGGATCTCGGCCGGCCGGCCGACAACGTCGTGTCGCTCACGATCGGCTGCCGCTCGCGCGCCGAAGCCAAGCGGATCGAAGACCACCTGAACGATTGCCTGGTCGCCCGCGCGCTCGACTTCGGGACGCTGCGGCTGCGCTTTCCGGACCTGATTGTCGAGGTCGTGGATGCGGAGCCGGAGATAGAACGCGACGTGATCGCTCATGTGGACCCGTCTGGCGTCATCCGCTTCGACGTCGACCAGCCGGAGGGGACGGTGTTCCTCGGCTATGGCCCGGAGCCGCTGCTGCGCGATGCGCTGCGCCCCTTCGCCGACGCGGAAGGCGACGGCCGGCTGATCGCCCGCAGCGTGGCCGGGCATGCGACGAGCATTCGGCCGGCGTGGCAGCGGTGCGGCTTGCGCGCGGTGTCCGCGAGCGCCTGAAGATCCTCGCCGCCGAAGCCGCCGAGGGCCGCTGACATGAGCGAGCCCGGCGCGGGCGACGACATCGCCGCCGCGCGCCGGGCTCTGCTCGACCGAAGGACCGGCCGCCACCAGCGCCGCTACCTGCGCCACCGGACCCTGATCCGGCGCGCCCGGGAGCTGACCACGGCGCTGCTGCTGGCCGAGACGCACACGCCGGAACCGCCGGCACCCGTGACCAGGACGATGGAGGGCGACGACGATGACGGACTTAAATGGTTCCAGCGTTGAGCGCATCGACGAGGCGGCGGTGTGGAGTTCGCTGACGCCGATGCAGCAGACGGCGATCGGCAGCGCGGCGATCGCGCTTGCGGTTGCATGGAACGCAATCCGCGTGAGCTACGAGTCTGACCTCGACGGCGAGTATCAGTTCATCGCGGATGAGGGCGGGAACGTTGCTGCGGGCCATCTTGAACACGCGGTTCTGGCTGCTGTGCCTGGGGAAGTTCTCCTCGGTGATCATGGCCGGCCGAAGCTGCCGGTCTCGGTGCCTCCGATGCCGGGCGAGGTGTCGTCATGACCGCAGTGGACACCCGCGCCCTAGCGCGTAAGGCGAAAGCAGCATCTGAAATCCGCCAGGCGCTGATGGCAGGCGCCACGCCCCATCCGGGTCCTTATGCCGCCGACTATGTGGAGGTCAGGAACTGGCACGGCGCGGTGATCGCCAGTGTGAGCTCCGGCGCGCTTGGAGACAACAGGACCGTCTATGCGACGGCCGCGCTGCTCGCGGCAAGTTGGGAACTGGCCGCTCGGCTGGAGGCGCTTGTCGCCGCGGTTGTCGCGTCGCGTCGGCCGGAGGCGACCGAGGAAGAAACGGAGGAGCTGCGGCATCAGCTCCGCCTGGCGCGGGAGCTTGGCGACCGGCTGCCGCCGCTTCGGGCGCCTGCGGCCGGCGAGGTGTCGTCATGACCGCGCCCGTGATGCTCCGCGCCATCCACGCTGCCGCGCGCACGGCCGGCCTCGACGAGGACGGGCGGCATGATCTCATCGGCCAGATCACCGGCGGGCGGACGCGGTCGACCAGGGATCTGACCCCGGCCGAGGCCAAGCGGGTGCTCGACCAGCTGAACAGCGGCCCGCGGCGGCTGCTGGACGGGCCGTATGTGCCGGTCTGCCGCGCCCTGTGGATCTCGGCCTACTGGCTCGGCGTCGTCGACGATCGCACCGACGAGGCCCTGACGGCTTTCGTGAAGCGACAGACGAAGATCGACCACGTCACCTGGGTGCGCGACCAGCACGATGCCACGGCGGTCATCCAGGCCCTCAAGGCCATGATGGCGCGCGAGGCCGGCGTCGAGTGGCCGAAGAGCGACAAGAGCGCGGAGGCGAGCAAGCGCGCGGTGATTGCGGCGCAGCTGCGCCTGCTCGGCACCCATGGCGGCCTGCCCGACACCGATGATCTCGACGCGAGGATTGCCACGCTTGGCCGCCGCGTCCGCAAGATGCGGAGGGTGGCCAGATGAGTGACCGTCGCACACGCATCATCGAGCGCACCCGGAAACTGCGCGAACGCACCACCAAGCGCGGCTGCACCGAGGCTGAGGCGATCGAGGCCGCCCAGGCCGTTGCCCGGCTGATGGAGGAGTACGGCCTCGACGACAACGACGTCGAGATCGGCCGCGAGGACGTGGCCTGCAAGTCCCAGGGCAAGGCGGCGCGGGACCGGCTGTGGCCTGTGGTCGCGCATGTCACCAACTGCGCGTCGGTCATCTCGGCCGGCCGCGACGGCAACCGGCGTATCTTCTACGGGCGTGCGCCCGGGCCGGAGATCGCCGTCTACCTGTTCACGCTGCTCGACCGGGCGATCGACCGGGCAATCCGCGATTTTCGGGAGAGCCAGGTCTACCGCCGCAGACGTTCGCCGAAGACCCGCGCCCAGGCGGTCGCCGAGTTCACCGTCGCGATGGTCATCCGCCTCCGATATCGCCTCCTCGACATGTTCGCGGCGACGATGAACGAGCGCCCTGGCCCTTGCCCATGACGCACTCGCAAAGGCGCACCCCCGCACGAAGGAGGTGGCGCCGCGCGAGATCAGCCGGCGCTATCACGACGCCCGCAGCGCCGGATGGCACGCCGGCGGCGATGTCGGCCTGCACCACGGCGTGGATGCGGAGGGGCGCCCGGCGATGCCGGCCGCGCCGAAGCTGATCGGGAGCGGCCATGACTGACGCTCCCAAGCCCTGGGCGGATCTCGATCGCGACGAGCTGCTCGCGCTGCTGGATCGCCTTGATCGCCAGATGTCAGGCTTCGGCTTCGCGCTGCATGCCCGCCATGGCTCCCTCTCCCGCGAGATCCTTGAGGCCCGGTATGACGTGGCGATCGCCCGGAGTCATGCCGCAGAGCGGGCCGTGTGGGCACCGCGGGATGCCTGGCTCAAGAGCATGTCGTCTCCCGATCACCGCGTCCGGCTGACGTCGAAGTTGCTGGCCGAAAGCGAAAAGCTGGAACGCGCCTACAAGGCCGCGGACGCGAAGGCGAAGCGGCTGCGCAAGAAGACCGACGCGCTGTGGGATGAGCTCTATCCGCCGGAAAGGATGGTCTCGTGATGGCTGCTTATACCCTCGTGAAGACGTTCCCGGATGCCGATCACATTGCCCTGGCGGCCGTCACGGCGGCGCGCCTGCTGGCCGAAGACCCCCCTTGCCATGGTCGGGGGGGGGGCGCTCAAGAGCCCGGCATGTGGCGCTGGAGGCGCTCATGACGGCCTATCCGGAGGCGCATCGGAGCGGCCTCGGCCGCTGTCTCGGCTACCCGGTGCCGCGCGCGGCGCTGGCGGGTCTCCATCACGCACGACTGGCCGGCTGGTGGCGGGAGGATCTCGTCGACGAGGTGCTCGGCGCCGTGGTGGCCGACCGCTACGGGGAGCAGTCCGAATGAGCGCGCGTCTGCCGATCGTCGCCGATCATGCAGTCTTGCGCTGGCTGGAGCGGGTGGCTGGGCTGGATGTCGAGGCGGTGCGGATGCACCTGGCCGGGCGGGCGATGACGGCTGTGGAGCTCGGCGCGATCTCGACGACGCTCGACGGGGTGCGCCTCGTGATCGAGGGCGGCACGGTGGTGACCGTGGTGCGGACCAAGCGGCGACGGGCGCGCAAGGCGCGGCGGACGGGAGGCGGCGGATGCTGACGCACTGGCCGTTCGGGGCGCTGACCCCGCTCAAATATGGGCTCATCCTCGCGGACCCGCCGTGGGCCTACGAGATGTATTCCGAGGAAGGCTTCGAGAAGAGCCCCGAGGCGCATTACGAGACGATGCCGATCGAGGAGATCAAGCGCTGCCGGTCGGCCAGTTGGCCGGCGGGGATTGTCTGCTGGTGATGTGGTCGACCTGGCCGCATCTGCCGATGGCGATCGAAACGGTGAAGGCTTGGGGCTTTCGCTATGTCACGGGCGGGAGCTGGCACAAGACGACGGCGGCCGGCAAGACCTGCTTTGGCACAGGCTATGTGCTGCGGTCGGCGTCCGAACCGTTTCTGGTGGGCGCGATCGGCGCGCCGAAGATCGTCTCGCGATCCGAGCGCGGCGTGATCCTGACCGAGGCGCTGGAGGAAATCCCCTCGCATCTGGAGGGCGTGCGCCGCGAGCACAGCCGGAAGCCGCCGGCGATGCGGGCCATGCTGGAGCGGCTGCGGCCGCAGGCGTTCGGCTGCGAGCTGTTCGGCCGTGAGCCGTGGCCGGGGTTCGAGGTGTGGGGGGACGAGGCGGACAAGTTCGAAGGGGGGCAGAAGCCGGCGCGTCGTTCGCGGCGCCCCCTCACCCGCCCTTCGGGCACCCTCTCCCGCGAGGGAGAGGGACCGTGTCGCCGGCACCCGACTTGTTCGGGCCGGACCTGCCCGGGCCGGACCGGACTGGAGGTGAGGCATGAGCGCGTCCTGGCTTCCGGCGGGCGAGACGCTGCCGGGCATTCTCGCTGACATCGCGGCCGTGGGCGGCGTGCAGCTGGCGCTGGCCTTCGGCGCCACCCACGGCGGCGCCGAGCGGTATATCCCCGATCCCGACAGCATCGACCGGGACCACTGGATGGCGAAAGCGCTCGGGGTCAAGGTGGCGCGGCTGGTGGCGGCAAAGCACGCGCGCAACACGGTGACGATCCCCAACGCCCGGAATTTCTCCAACGCGGTCGAGGTGCGCCGGCTCTGGGCCGAAGGCAAGTCGATGAGCCAGATCCGGCGCGAGACGAAGCTGACCCGGGTCACCGTCAAGCGGCTGATCGGCGGCGCGCCGCAGGGCGTTGCCTCGGACGGCGGTGCCGCCGCGGCCGAGCCGGACTTCTGCCCGGCCTGCGGTCGGCGTCACCGCAAGCCGACCGCGGCGACCCCGACCGAGACCGACGACCGGCAGATGGCGTTCCCGTTCGACGGGCGTTCGAACCCGCATTGAAGCCCGCCGACCCCTGCAGCTGGTGACGGCTGCAAACCCGCGCCTGTACGCGCGATCCTGCGCCCTCACAACCGAGGGCGCCCGTGTCGATCCATCCTGACCACATCATGTTCGCGATCCGGGAGGTCGCCCCGGCGCGAACGGGGTGGAAGTCCGCCAGCCAGGCGCGGATCCTCGGCGACATCGAGGCGCATGCCGGCGCGCTGATGCTGTCGGCCGGGCTGCTGACCTATCTGCGGGCGGCACATTTCATCGCGCAGATCGCCCATGAGAGCGACGGCTTTTCGACCACGGAAGAGTATGCCTCCGGCGCGGCCTATGAAGGCCGGGCGGATCTCGGCAATACCGAGCCGGGGGACGGCAAGCGGTTCAAGGGGCGCGGGCTGATCCAGCTGACCGGCCGCTACAACTACGGCGTCTATGGCGCGCTGCTGGGACTGCCGCTTCTGGCCCAGCCGGAACTCGCCGCCGATCCGGTCATCTCGCTGCGGATCGCGATCGCCTACTGGCAGCGAAACACCCTCTCGCCTCTCGCGGACGCCGACAACCTCGTTGCCATCACCAAGCGCATCAACGGCGGCACCAACGGTCTCGCCGATCGGCGCGCCTATCTCGCCAAGGCGAAGGCCGCGCTGATGGAGCGGCTTGCCGCAGCGGTGCCCGCCGATGGCTCCCGGCCCGTTCTGCGGCGTGGGTCGAAGGAGGAAGAGGCCGTTGCCGAATTGCAGGCGCGCCTGCGCTGGGCCGGCTTCCGGATCGCGGTCGATGGCGACTTCGGCCCGGCCACGGATCTTGCCGTCCGCACCTTCCAGCGCGGCCAGCGTCTCACCGTCGACGGCATCGTCGGCCCGCAGACCTGGACGGCCCTCTACCTCTGACCCCGAACTTCCGGAGATATCGCATGCGCCGACTTACCCTTCTGTCCCTGCTGTTCCTTGCCGGCCTCTGCTTCGGCGGGCTCCTGTTCGCGGTGGCTGGTGCGCCGCCGCTGCTTGGCGCAGCTCTGATGGGCGCGCTCCTGCCTGCCCTCGCGATCGCGCCCGAAGGCCCTGTCGGCGCCCTTCTGACGATCGGCGGGGTGGGTGCGACGTGCGTCTGCCTCGTTGTGTTCGCCGACCCCGCCGCCGCCGCGACGCTGCCCGGGCCGGAGGCGATGGCGCCGATCGGGGTGGCCGTGGCGCCGGCGGCGATGGCGCTGCCGCCGATCCTGCACGAGCTCGGCGGCCTCGCCTATGAGCTGGTGGTCGCGATCGTCATCCCGGCGCTGCTCTATCGCTGGACCGGACTGAAGTTCAAGGACTCGCGGCGATCGATCCTGCATTCGGCGGCCACGACCGGCGTCGCCGAAGCCCTGATCCGGCTCGGTCTGACGCCCGGGACCGTGAAGCCGGATCATGTGGCCAACATCCTCTCCATCGCCGAAGGCTGGATCGGCGGTCCGGGTGCCGGAGACACGGTGAAGGCGCTCGGTCTCGACAGCGCCGACGTGCAGCGGATCGCCGCGGCCAAGCTGGCGGCGCTGATCGGCGCGACACCGATCCACCAGGAGACCGAGGTCACCCACGTGATCGCGGCGCCGCAGCCGTCGCGCCGCACGTGAAATTCGAGACGCTGGTCGCGCTGGCGCACAGCATCGGGGCGGCGATCCGCCTCGATCCGCGCCGCGACCTTGAGACCGGCGACTACATCGTGACCGCCTCGCTGGTGACGGAGACCGGCGCCGGCCAGACGGCCGATTACAGCGTGATCGAAACCCATGTGGTGGCGATCAGCGAAGACCGATGACGACGTCGGCAACGTGACGGGGACCGATGGACGACGTGGATCAGGCGCAGCTGCGCGAGGAAGGCGAACGGGCGGCGGCGCTGGCCCGGCTCATGGCGCAGGCCGCGGCCCCGGGGGCGGCGGTCTGCGACGACTGCGGCGAGGAGATCCCGGCGATGCGTCGGCAGGCCCTGCCGTCGGCCCGGCGCTGCATCGGCTGCGCCGAATGGAACGAGGCACCGAAGCGCGGGAGAGACGATTGGAAGCCCTGAAAGAGTACTGGCCGATCATCACGGCCGTCGCGACCATCCTGCTGGGGGCGGCGGGCTGGGCGATCCGGATGGGCCTTGCCAGCAAGGCGGATCTCGCCGCCGAGGCGGCGGCGCGCGCGCTGCACCAGCACGAGTTCGAACAGCGGATGGAGGCGTCCCTCAGCGGGGTGCGCGCCGGCCAGCACGAGCTCGCCTCGCGCACGCTGCGGATCGAGACCGAGATCAAGCACTTGCCGACCTCCGAGGACATCTCGGCGCTCCGGGACCAGGTCTCGCAGATCAGCGCGACCGCCACGGCGACGAACCGCGAATTGCAGAGCATCAACCACTCGCTCAATCGCCTCGAAGATCATCTCTACAGCCGGAAGCCCTGACGATGGACTACGTCGACGAGATCACCCAGTCGCGCCGGCTGGCCACCCTGCGCATCCTCAAGGAAAACGAGGGGGCGGCGAACGAGAGCGTGCTGCGGCGCGCCCTGCACCTGCTGGGATTCCGGGGGCGCGCGCAGACCGACGAGGCGCTGACGGGGGATGCCGACATGCTGGCCGCGGCCGGCCTTGCCTCGGTCGACTACTATCTCGGCAAGGTGCGGACCCTCGCCATCACCCGCCGCGGGCGGATGTTTCTCGACCGTCACGTCGACCCGGTCCCCGGCATCGAATATCCGGAGATCTGAGCCATGGCGCGGCCGACCAAGATCGACAGATTGCCGGCCGAGATCCGCGAGGCGATCGGGACGTTGCGCCGCGACGGGCACACGATCGACGAGATCCTCGGCCACCTGCGCACGCTCGGCGTCGCGCCGGAGGAAGTCTCGCGGACCGGCCTCGGCGAGCACCTCAAGCGCTTCGACAAGATGCGCGCCCGCCTGGCCGACAGCCGAGCGGCGGCCGAGGCGATCATGGACAGGATCGACAAGGACGGCGGCGACGACAAGCTGACCCGCGTCAACATCTCGTTCCTGCACTCGTCGATCATGGGGCTGTTCGAAGCCGAAGACGGGGAAAAGGTGACCTTCGCGCCGGACGAGGCGCGCGATCTGTCGTCGGCGATCAAAAACCTGGTGTCGGCGTCCAAGCTCGACATCGACCGGATCGAGAAGATCGAGGCGCGGGCCACGGCCAAGGCAAAGAAGGAAGCTGCAGCGACGGCCGCCAGCGTGCTGCGCAAGGCCGGCGTCAGCCAAGAAACCATGGACGAGATCAACCGGATGCTCGGGGTGACCTGATGGGCAATGCCCGGATCATCCCCGACAACCCGAAGGCGATCTTCCTGCCCTATCAGTCGCGCTGGATCACGGACCAGTCGCGCCTCAAGCTGATGGAGAAGGGCCGGCAGATCGGCCTGTCCTGGTCGACGGCCTATGCCACGGTGTCGCGGACGGCGCTGGTGGCCGCACGCTTCGACCAGTGGGTCTCGTCCCGCGACGACATCCAGGCGCGGCTGTTCCTGGAGGACTGCAAGCTCTGGGCGGGCATCGCCAATCTTGCGGCGCAGGATCTCGGCGACGTGATGATCGACCCGACCGAAAAGCACAGCGCCTATGTGCTGCGCTTTGCCAACGACCGGCGCATCAATTCCATGTCGTCCAATCCCGATGCCCAGGCCGGCAAGCGCGGCGGCCGGGTGCTCGACGAGTTTGCCCTGCATCCCGATCCGCGCAAGCTCTGGTCGATCGCTTATCCGGGCATCACCTGGGGCGGATCGATGGAGGTGATCAGCACCCATCGCGGCAGCCACAATTTCTTCAACGGCCTGATCCGCGAGGCGCGGGAGAACGGCAATCCGAAGAAGATCAGCCTGCACCGGGTGACGCTCCAGAACGCGCTCGACGACGGGTTCCTGTGGAAGCTGCAGCAGTCGCTGCCGGCCGACGCAGAGCAGCAGGCGATGAGCGAGGCGGAGTATTACGACTGGGTGAAGTCCGGCTGTGCCGACGAGGAGTCGTTCCAGCAGGAATACATGTGCGAGCCGGCCGACGACGACGCGGCTTTCCTCGAATATGACCTGATCGCCTCTGCAGAATACCCGGCCGGCACGGACTGGCGGGCCTGCGAAGGCCGGCGGCTCTATGCCGGCCTCGACATCGGCCGCAAGCGGGATTTGACGGTCCTCTGGGTGGTCGAGCGGCTCGGCGACGTGCTCTACACCCGCCATATCGAATGCCTTCAGAACATGTCGAAGCCGGACCAGGAGAAGATCCTGTGGCCATGGATCGAGCGCTGCGCCCGGGTCTGCATCGACGCCACCGGCCTCGGCATCGGCTGGACCGACGACGCGCAGAAGGCCTTCGGCATCTACAAGGTCGAGGGGGTCACCTTCACCAGCCGCGTCAAGGAGGCGCTGGCCTATCCGGTGCGGTCGGCGATGGAAAGCCGCACCCTGCGCATTCCCTATGACAAGCACGTGCGCGCCGATCTGCGCTCGGTCACCAAACAGGTGACCGCCGCCGGCAACGTGCGCTTTACCGCCGAACGCACGCCGGACGGCCACGCCGACCGCTTCTGGGCGCTGGCGCTGGCGGTCCATGCCGGCGAGACGGCCGGCGCAACCGTCCGCCTCGATTCGATCGGCGGACAGCGGCCGAGCGCAGGGCTGCAGGACGGCTATCTCGGCGACAGCGACGCCGGCCCGCGCGCCGACCTTTCCGATTACCTGAGGATGTGACCATGCGAAAACGCCGGTGAAGGAAGAGATCGCCGCGATCGCGCGCGACCCGCTGCTGCCGCTCTACACCAAGACGCTGCAGCCGAGCGGCGAGGTGGTGCGCACCAAGGCCGGCGGCAGGGGCGTGGCGATCTACGACGAGATCCGCCGCGACCCGCATGCCCATGCCGTGCTGCAGAAGCGGACCATGGAGGTGGTTGGCCGCGAATGGCAGGTGACGCCGGCCTCCGACAGCCGGCTCGACAAAAAGGCGGCGGCCGGCGTCGAGGCGCAGCTGAAGGGGCTCAATTTTGATCGGCTCACCCGCGGCCTGATGGGCGCGGTGCTGAAGGGTTTTGCCATCGCCGAGGTGATGTGGGAGCTGCGGGACGGCATCTGGACGGCGGCGCGGATCAAGGTGCGCCGGCAGCGGCGGTTCCGCTTCGACATCGAGGGCGCGCCGCGGCTGATCACCCGCGAGGACCAGATCGACGGCATCAAGCTGCCGCCGCGCAAGTTCATCGTCCAC
The DNA here is from genome assembly GCF_001720135.1 of Methylobrevis pamukkalensis. Classification (GTDB taxonomy): domain Bacteria; phylum Pseudomonadota; class Alphaproteobacteria; order Rhizobiales; family Pleomorphomonadaceae; genus Methylobrevis; species Methylobrevis pamukkalensis. Next base: position 18,680 of record NZ_MCRJ01000027.1, on the reverse strand, counting down.
CGCTGGTCGCTGGAAGATGACGACGACGATCCCTACGGCGTCGGACTCGGCGAGGTGCTATTCTGGCCGGCGTGGTTCAAAAGGAACGTCTTGGCGCATTGGCTGCGCGCGGGCGAGCGCTTTGCCTCCCCGACCGTCATGGCCACCTACCAGGGCGAATATGACGAGACGCGCCAGGCGCAGCTGCTGCAGGTGATCCGGACGTGTGCGGTCGACGCCGGGATCGCGGTGCCGGCGTCGGTCGAGGTGGCGCTGCTGGAGGCGGCACGCGGCGGCGGGGGCGATCTGCTGGAGACGATGGCGCGCTATCTCGACGAGCTGATGAGCGAGGCCGTGCTCGGCGAGACCCTGTCGACCAATTCGGGGACACGCGGCGCGCGCTCGCTCGGCGAGGTGCACAACGACGTGCGCGTGGCGATCGCCAAGGCGGATGCCGACGAGATCTCGGCGACGCTCAAGGAAAGCCTGGTGGCGTGGATCGTCGAGCTCAACTGGCCGGGCGCGGGCCTTCCGGAGGTCTGGCGGGATTTCGCCGAAGCCGAGGATCTCAACGAGAAGGTCAAGCGCGACGAGGCACTGGTGGACATGGGCTACCGGCCGGCGACGTGGAGTATGTCAACGAGACCTATGGCGGCGACTGGATCGACGTGCGCGGGGCGCGGGAGGCGAGCGTGGCCGCGCCGGCGCCGGGCGAGGAGGAAGACGAAGACGCTACGGGCGAAGGGACAGGCGCCCCGCCGCCGGGGCCGGCCGAGGCGGCGGCGTTCGCAACGGCTTCGGGGGCTGCGGCGGGCACTGGCGAGCCGGGCGATGATCCGGTCGGGCACCTCGTCGACCAGGCCGAGGCGCTGGCGGCGCCGGCGATCGACGCGATGCTGGCGGCGATCGGCGCGGCCTTCGCCGAGGCGCGCGACTATGACGACCTGTCGCTGCGGCTGGCGGCACTCAGCGGCAGCCTCGATCCGGGCGACTTTGCCAGCGTGATCGAGCAGGCCTTCACCGTCGCGGATCTTGCCGGCCGCGACGAGGTGATGACGGAGGCAGCAGATGGCCGTTGAGGGGGCCATTGATGGGGTCGGCCTGCCGTTCCAGGAGGCGATCGACTTCTTTCGGGCCAAGGTCAACCTGCCCACGAACAAGTGGGATGACCTGCGGCACGGGGCGCAGGTACGCGCCTTCTCGGTGGCGGGGGTCACCCGCGACGACATGCTGGCGGACTTCCGGGCGGCGATGGACAGGGCGCGGACCGCGGGCACCGGCTACGAGGCGTTCCGCAAGACCTTCGACGAGATTGTCGATCGCACAGGCTGGAAATTCTACGCCCGGGGCAAGACCGAAGAGGCGCGGCGCGCCTGGCGGGCGCGGATCATCTACCGGACCAACATGCGCACGAGCTACATGGCCGGGCGCTACCAACAGATGACCTCGCCGGCCGTGCTGCGCTATCGGCCGTTCTGGCAGTACCGCCACGGCGACAGCCGCTTTCCCCGGCCGCTGCACGTCGCCCTCGACGGCAAGGTGTTCGCCGCTGACGACCCGATCTGGAAGGTGATCTTTCCGCCGAACGGCTGGGGCTGTTCATGCGACGTGCGGGCGCTGTCGCAGCGGGAGCTCAAGAGGCTCGGCAAGAGCGGGCCGGACCCGCATCCGGACTGGCTGAAACCGGAGACCCGGCCCGATTCGCGCACCGGCCAGCCGGAGGAACGCTGGCCGGGCATCGACCGGGGTTGGGAGTACAACGTCGGCCATGAGCGGCTGCACGGGCTGGTGCCGCCGGAGCTGGCCACGCCCCTGCCGCCGCTGCCGTCGCCGGAGGGCTTCGAGCGGGCCGATCCGCGCCCGGACCTGCCGCCGCCGCCGCCCCGCACGCCGGTCGATCCGGGCCTGCTGCTGCCCGAGGGCCTGCCGGAGGAGGATTATGCGACGGCTTTCCTCGGGGCCTTCGGTGCGGACCTCGACCGGCCGGCGCTGTGGCGCGATCCGGCGGGCGGTATCGTCACGATCGACCGCAGCCTGTTCGAGCAGCGCGGCCCGACCGGCGAGGTGTTCGCCCTCAAGGTCGACAAGCAGGGGCGCGGCCGCTACATGCGGCTGCTCGCGCAGGCCGTCCAGGAGCCGGACGAGATCTGGGCGGACTGGGCGTTGTTCGGGGACCAGGTGGCGCTGACCCGCACCTATCTGAAATTCTACGAGCTGCCGCGCGGCCGATCGCTGTTCGCGTTGTTCCGCTGGGGCAAGCTCGGCTGGTCGGGGGTGACGGGCTACGATGCGACCGCGAGCCGCTCGCTGCTCGGCCGGTCGGGCGCGCTGCTCTACCGTCGCCGGACGTGACCGGCACAGCACGGCGAGCCCATCCGCCTGGGCTCGCCGTGTCGCAGCCTCTTTCCAAGCCGGCGGAGGCGCGCTGGCTGCGACGAGGACGAACATAGGGCGATCGCCTCACGGCGACAAGACGCGCATGAGGAGTGGAAGCAGGCGATGACCGGCGTAACCCTGAAAGTCGACGACGCGGCGGTGATCGCCGGCCTTGCCCGGGTTGCCGACGCCGGTCTCGATCCGAACGACGTCCTCCAGAACATCGGCGAGTATCTGCGCGACGCGGTCCAGGACCGGTTCGACGCCGAGGCCGGCCCGGGCGGCGTCAAATGGGCGCCGCTCAACCCGCTCTATGCGGCGACCAAGAAGGGCCGCGGCATCCTGAGGGAAAGCGGTGATCTGCACGAAAACATCGTCTGGCAGATCATCGGCGGGGCGTTGCATGTCGGCACCAACCGGCTGCATGCGCGGGTCCACCAGTTCGGCGCGACGATCAAGCCGAAGAGCGCCGCGGCACTGGTGTTCCAGCTCGGCACGCGGGTCATCCACGCGGCCTCGGTCACGGTGCCGGCGCGGCCCTTCCTCGGGATCGACGACGAGGACCGGCGCGAGATCCTCGACATCGTCGCCGATCACCTCGCGATGGTGTTCGAGGGTGCGGCCGGCGGCCCCTGACACTCGCCGCAGGGCGCCTTGCGCAACATGGTTCGGACATGGCCCGTATGGGCACGACGTTGGCCGCTGACGGGCGCTCCGGGCAGCCGCTCCGATGCCCCGCAAAATCGGCCGAGGCCAAAAACGAACTAATCGAACAGGGTCTGTGGCGATCGTGGTCCGGCGGGTGCGGGGCGGATCGCCGATCGCGCCTCGATGCGGCCTCGAACGCCCTTCGAAGGCCCGGCTTATAGGGGTCATCCTATCGGCTGACGGGTCGGCGCGGGGGCGGCGATCCTCGGCGCCATGAAGCCCTTCGACATCTTCAAGGCCGGCACGCACACCGCGATGTCGGGCGCCACGCTCACCTACAGTGACGCCGACCTTGCGGCGATCGCCGCCGGCTATGACCCGGCGCGGCACGAGGCGCCGATCGTGGTCGGGCATCCGACCGTGGACGGCCCGGCCTATGGCTGGGTCGCCGGGCTCAGCGTCGACGGCGATCGGCTGGTCGCGACCCCGAAGGACGTGGACCCGGCTTTTGCCGATCTCGTCAAGGACGGCAAGTTCCGCAAGGTGTCTGCCTCCTTCTTCCTGCCGACCGCGCGCAACAACCCGGTGCCCGGGCAGATGTCGCTGCGCCATGTGGGCTTCCTCGGCGCGACGCCGCCTGCCGTGAAGGGCCTGCGTCCGATCGAGTTCGCCGACGAGGCGGACGAGATCGTGACGGTCGAGTTCGGTGAATGGACCGACGCGGCGATCGCCGGCAGCGTGTCGCGGATGTTCCGGCGCCTGCGCGACTGGCTGATCGGCCAGACCTCGATCGAGACGGCCGACGCGGTTCTGCCCTCCTGGGAAATCGAGAGCCTTGCCGAGACGGCCAGCGCCGCGCGGCCGGCCGCGTCCCCTGCCTATGCCGACACCGGAGCGGATGCCGTGCCCGGCCCGCCCCCTTCCACCGGAGACAGACCGATGCCGACACCCGAAGAGCTGGCCGCCCGCGCGGCCGAACTGGATGCCCGCCAGGCGGAGCTCGACGCCCGCACCGCCAGCCACGCCCAGAGCGTGGCCGCCGCCCGCACCGCCGAGGATGCGACGTTCGTCGCCGGCATCATCGCGGCCGGACGCCTGCCGGTCGGGCTCAAGGAAACGGCCGTCGCGCTGTTCGGCGAGCTCGACGACGAGGTGCTGACGTTTGCCGATGGCGACGGCGAGGTGACCACCAGTCCGCGCGCGGCCTTCCGCGACCTTCTGGCCAAGCTGCCGGTGCCGGTCCAGACCGGGGACTTCGCCGGCACAGAGGACGCCGATGCCCTCGACTTCGCCGACCCCGTCGCTCTTGCCGACGCGATCACCGCGGAGATGGCGAAAGCCAGCGCCGCCGGCGCGCCGATCGACGTGCACCAGGCGCTCGCCCGGATCTCGCCCAAGGCCTGACCGGCCGCCCATTCCTCGTTCTCATCGGGACCAGACACCATGGACAGGCTCCTCATCAAGACGGCGACCGCCGGCGGCTCGATCGCCCACCGGCGCTTCGTCAAGTTCTCGGCCGACGGCACGATCGTGCAGGCCTCGGCCGCCACCGACCTGATCGTCGGCGTTTCCGACTGCCCCAACGGCGCTGTGACCGGCGAGCGGGCCGACTACATCCTGCTCGGCATCGCCGAGATCGACATCGGCGGCACGGTCGCCCGCGGCGCCTTCGTGACGTCGGACGCGAACGGCAAGGCGGTCGCGGCGGCCCCGGCCTCCGGCGCCAACGCCGTCACTGCCGGGCAGATGCGGGTCTCGGCCGTCGGCGGCGACATCGCCGAGATCTTCGTTCACACGGGCATGATGCAGGGCGCCTGACGCGCCGGCCTCGCCCTATCCCCTTTCCCGGGCGCGCCCGGACCTTCTGGAGACTTGATACATGTCCGGGTTCCCCTTCACGCCCGATCCGCGGCTGACCGGCCTCGTCATCGCCCATCGCAACGCGGCGCTGATCGCCGACCGGGTGCTGCCGCGCCTCGGCATGCCGGTGCCGACCCGGCAGTTCCGCTATCTCAAGTTCGATTTTTCCCAGGGCATCACGATCCCCGACACCAAGGTCGGCCGCAAGGGCACGCCGAACCAGGTGGAGTTCTACGCCACCGAAGTCGCCGACCAGGTCGAGGACTACGGTCTGTCCGACGTGATCCCCAACGACGATGTCACCAACGCGCCGACCGGCTATGATCCCCGCGACTTCGCGGCCACGAAGCTGATCGAGCTCGTCGACCTCGACCGCGAGGTGCGGGTCGCCAACGTGGTGTTTGACGCCGCGACCTATCCCAGCGGCAACAAGGAAACGCTGTCCGGCACCTCCCAGTGGGACGATCCGGACTCGACGCCGATCGAGGACGTCCAGGACGCGATGGACGCCATGATCATGCGGCCGAACAAGCTGGTGCTCGGCCGGCCGGTGTGGACCAGGCTGCGGCGCCACCCGAAGATCATCGCGGCGATCTCCACCTCGGGCACCGAAAGCGGCGTCGCGACGCTGACGGCGGTGGCTGACCTGCTCGAAATCCCCGAGATCGTCGTCGGCGACGCCTGGGTCAACACGGCCAAGAAGGGCCAGACGGTGACGCGGACCCGCGCCTGGGGCAAGCACGCCGCGCTGCTGCATGTGCCCGCGTCGCTGTCGAGCACCACGGATGGCACGCCGGCCTTCGGCTACACGGCCGTCTACGGCACCCGCGTCTCCGGCGAGACGCCGGCCAAGGTGGGCCTGCGCGGCGGCGTCGAAATCACCTCCGGCGAAAGCGTGGCCGAGGTGATCGCCTCCAGCGAACTCGGCCACCTGTTCACGAACGCGGTGTCCTGACGCACGCCGCCGCCGGCGTGTCCGGCGGCGCCCCTCCCTCGATCCGCAGAGACCCGCGATGACCGACAAGACCCCCGAGACGAAGGCCGCCTCCAAGGCGGCCGCGCCGAAAGACAGCGAACCCACGGCCGCGCCCCCGGTCGGGACGGTGCCGAACTTCCGGGTGCTGGAGGCGATCCGCCACGACGGAGAGCGCTACCTGCCGGGCGGTTCCATCCCGATCGCCGACCGCGACGTTTTCGACCAGCTCAAGGCGCCCGCGCCATCGAGGGCGACTGGCCCGAGTAGGCCGGACCCAGATAGCCCCGGCGCAAACCTCCAGAGGCTGACCCATGCCCTACTGCACCCTCGCCGACCTGATCGAGCGCGCCGGCGAGACGGAGATCCTTGAGGTCGCGGACCGCGATCTCGACGGGATCGCCGACGCGGACGCGGTGGCGGCGGCGATCGGGCAGGCCGACCAGACGATCGACGGCTATCTCGGCACACGCTTCGCCCTGCCGCTCACCACCGTTCCCGGCCTTGTCGGCAAATGGTCGGTGTCGATCGCCCGCTATCTGCTGCACCGGGACGGCGCACCTGACCATGTGGTGCGCGATTACCGGGACGCGGTGGCCGAGCTGCGCGACGCCGGCGCCGGGCGGTTGGCGCTGCCCGACCTGTCGGGCCTCGCGCCGGCGTCGTCGTCGTCCGGCTCGGGCCTGGCGGAGGGCACCCGGCCGGTGTTCGACCGCTGCGGCCTGAAGGGCTGGCTGTGATCGGCCTCGTCGTCGACCGGCTGATCGCGACGGCAGCGCCGCCGCTGCTCTCGGTCGAGGCGGCCGAGAATTTGGACGCACTCGGCAAGGGCACGGCCGCCCGGCACGGGGCCGCCTTCGTGATCCCGATGCGCGAGCGGGCCAGCGCCAACCGGTTTGCGGGCGGCGCCTTCGAGCAGGAGGTGACGGTGGAGATCGCCGTCGCGGTGGCGATCCGCGCCCAGGACAGCGCCAAGGGCGGCAAGCGGGCGGTGTTGATCGAGGGGTTTCAGGCGGCGCTTGAGGCGTCGCTCGCCGGCTGGCGGCCAAGACCGGACAGCCAGCTGATGGACTATCTCGGCGCCGATAGCGCGCCGTTCGGCAACGGGCTGACGTGGTGGGTGGCGGTGTGGCGGACGAGCCGCTGGATCCGAAAGTGAGGACCAGGATGAACGAGACACGCAAGACGGGCGGCAGCTGGACGGTGGACCCCGTCACGGGCGTGCGCCGCCGGCGCGAGCCGGAACAGCGGCCGGCGCCGGAGCCGGAGACGCCGACGGCGCGGCGCGCCCGGCTCGCCGCCGAAGCCGCGAAACCGGCCGGGGACACGCATGCGGCCGGGGTGGTCCCGGCCGAGGACACGGGCGCGCCGAAGGCGCACGGCAAGAAGGACAGCTGATCCATGCCGGTGATCAACATTTCCCAGGGCGTGCTGCTGCACAAGCCCGAGACCGTCATCGGCACCGACGCGGCGCCGACCACGGCCAATACCATCAAGTTCTTCAACATGACCTTCGCGCCGATGGAAGGCGAGGACGTGCCGCGCGACTTCGTGCTCGGCCACATGGGTCACCAGGGCATCGACGTTGCCGGTCTCTACGGCCGGGTCGAGTTCGACGTGCAGCTTACCGGCTCGGGCGCGGCCGGCGTCGCCCCGGCCTTCGGCGGGCTGCTGCGGTCGGCCGGCTGCGACGAGGCGGTGACCGCCGACACCCAGGTCGACTACACGCCGCTGTCGGACGGGCAGGAAACCGGCACGCTGTGGTTCAACGACGACGGCGTGAAGTACCCGTTCACGGCTGGCCGCGGCAACTGGCAGATGGTCTGGACCGCCAATCGGGTGCCGCTGCTGCGCTTCACCTACCTGGGCTTCCTCGCCGATGTGACCGATACCGCCCGGCCGGTGCCGGTGTTCACGCCGTGGCAGGACGGACTGGTCTGCGACTACCTCAACACGGCGTTTTCGCTGCACGGGGTCCCCGCCGGGCTGGAAAGCTTCAACTTCAATGCCAGCAACCAGGTCGCACCCCGCTTCCTGATCAACAAGCGGTCGATCGAGATGACCGACCGCAAGTCGGCCGGCACGGTGGTGATCGAGGGTGCGGCGGTCGCGACCAAGGACTGGATCGCAACCGTCAAGGCCAAGACGCTGGCCGAGCTGGAGATCACCCACGGCCTCGTCGCTGGAAACATCGTGGAGTTCGCCGCGCCCGCGACCCAGGTCGGCCGCCCGAGTTACGGCGCCACCAACGGCATCCGTAACCAGACTTTCCCGACCTACCATCGCCCGGTGACGGGCGATGACGAGTGGACGCTCACGTTCAAGTAATTCGGCAAGTAAGCCCGTCAACGGACACGCCGCGGCGTCTCCTCGAGGAGGCGCCGACGCCGCTCCGAACCCCCTTCGAAAGGCATGTGATGAAATTCGCGATCCTCACCGGCGAGATCACCTTCAAGCGCACGGTCACGGTGCGCATCCCGTCCGCGACCAAGGTCGACGGCTATGACGACCATTCGTTCAAGATGCTGTTCCGGCACATGCCCGACGCCGAAGCCGAAGCCGGCATGAAGGCGCTGGAGGGGCTCGTCGGCGACGCGCTGCGCGTCAAGCTGAACGACCAGGACGTGGCGGTGGCGGCCGGCTGGGAAGACATGATCGGCGAGGACGGCAAGCCGGTGCCCTATTCGGAGACGCTGCTGCGCGAGGCGCTCGGCAACCTCTATTTCCGGGCGGCGTACCGGCGCGCCTACCAGGACGGCGTCGCCGGCGAGGGCCGCCGGGGAAACTGAAGGCGGCCGCGCAGGCGTGGGCGCGCGGCCGCCTCGGGCGGGCCGACACGGACCGGACCGGGGTCGACGCCGGCGACGTCAAGGCGCTGGCGGGCTGGGGGATCACGGCGGAAGCGACTGTTGCTTCCGGGGACGTGTTCGGGGTGTGGCCGGACAACTGGCCGAGCGTCACCGCCTTCCTGGAGCTCGGCACCCAGATCAAGCCTATCGTCGTTTCGGGCGGGCTGATCTGGACCGGCTACCACTATGCGGACGTCGACGTGCACCTGCGCCGCAAGGGCTATCCGGACGCGGTCTATGACGATCTTCGGGTGATGGAAGCAGCGGCGATCGCCGCGCTCAACGAACGGCGCAACTGATCCAGGACACCTCATGACCCTCAATCTCGCGATGGTGCTGACGATGGACGCCGCCGGCGCCGTCACGGCCACGCGGCAGCAGACCGAGGCGGTCAAGGGCCTGCGCAACGAGGCGGCCGAGGCGGCGATGGCGCTGACCTCCCTGCAGTCGGCGCAGGCGCGCACGGCGGCGGCCGGCGCGGACCGGACGCAAGGCGTCGTCAACGCCTGGGCGGGGGTCAACGACCGCGACACGGCGGCGCGCGCGGCCGACATCGAAGCCTACGGGCGGTCGCTCGACGATCTCAAGGCGCGGTTCGTGCCGCTGTTCGCGGCCGAGCAGCAGCATCTGGCGATGCTGGCCGAGATCAACCGGGCGCATGCGATCGGCGCGCTCAACGCGGACGAGATGGCGGTTGCCGTCGGCCGACAGCAGGCGGCGTATGCGGCGCAGGTCGGGGCCATCAATGCCGCGACGGGTGCCTTGCAGCGTCATTCGGCGGCGGCGCGGGCGGACGGGATCGCCAGCCACGACCTCATCAACATGCAGGCCCAGTTTACGGACCTTGGCGTCCAGATCGCCTCGGGCGGCTCTCCCGCCATGGCGATCCTGCAGCAGGGCGCGCAACTGGCCCCGATCGTCTCCGCGCAAGGTTCGATCCGCGAGGGGGCCTCTGCGCTTGCCGCCGGCTTCGCCTCAATGCTCAATCCGGTCAATCTTGCCGTGATTGGAATGGCCGCAGCCGCGGCCGGCGCCTCTCTCTTGTTCGAGACGATCGGCAGTGGCACCTCGGCCAGTGCGGCGGCGCTCGAACGGCATATCGATGTCGTCCGGCGCATCAAGGACGCCTATGGCGAAGCCGCGCGGGGCGTGAAGGAGTATGCGGCGGAAGAAAAGATCGTCATCGACTACGCCGCCGGCCGGAACGTCGATGATCTCAAGAAGCGATATCTGGACGCCGCGCAGGCCATTGCCGGCGAAATCAACTCCCACTTCGTGGACGGGATCATCCTTGGCGCGGATCAGGGTCTGGAAGGGCCGCTCCGGGCCTATCTCGATGCCGCCCGAGCCGGCGTCCCCGACATTGCCGCCTTGCGGCGCGAGATCGCGGCGATCGGCGCCGCATCGGATGATCCCCGGCTCAAGAAAGCCGCCGATGACTGGCTCGACGCAACGACGACGGCCGACGAACTGGGTCGCGCTGCCGATGCCGCGGCGGGAAACATCGCCAAGATCAGCGTCGAATCGGCGCGCGCGGCGGATGCCATGGAGCGATATTCTCGCGCGTCGGCCAGCCTCCAGCGCCGGGCGATCCCGCCTCTTGACCCGATGGCCCAGATCAACGCCGACGAACGCGCGGCGATCGCCGCCGCAGGCGGCACATCGGAAGAGACCCGCGCCCGGCTTCTTGCCGAACGCGCGCGCCAGCAGGAGCGCGCCCGGAACACTCCGGTGCCACGACCGAACGAACGGCGTGGTGAAGGGTGGAACCCTGTCGGCGACATCCTGCGCGGCGCGGAGGAAGACCAGCAGGCCCTTGCCATCCAGGCGCAGGCTTTGCGGATGTCGGGTGCCGCCGCCGTTGCCTATGCCCGTGAGCAGTCGCTTCTCGCCGAGGCACGCCGCCAGAACATCGATCTGACGCCGAAACAGACCCAGGCGATCCGCGAAGAGGCCGCAGCCTACGCGGCCCTCGCGGGTGAAGTGGCGGCGATCGCACAGATTGAAGCGGGCCGCGAACGACTTGAGATGGCAAGGGCCGAGCTGGCCCTAGTCGGGCAGTCCGAGTCGGCGCGCGCGCGTGTGCTTGCGCTGGTTGAAGCGGAACAACGCATCCGGCGTGCGGGGATTGCTGCCGACTCGGAGCGCGCCGGCATCATCCGCGAGCAGCTGGCCGCCGAGGCCGATATGGCGGTCGCCCTCGATCGTCAGACCGCCGCCTGGGACAAGATCCGAGACGCCGGCGGCGATGCGATCAACACGCTGGTGGACGGCCTGCGCACCGGCAAGTTCGAGATCGAGGATCTCGCCACCGATCTCACGCGCTCGCTGTTCGAGGTAGGTCTCGCCAATCCGCTCAAGAACGCTTTGCTGGGCCAGAACCTGCCGACGCTCGGCGATGTCGGCGGCGTGCTCGGCAAGATGATGGGCAACGAGGCCAACGACAACGTGGCGGCCGCCGCGCTCGACACCGGGACGATGTCGGTCACGGCCGCGACGGTGATCATCAACGGAGGGGTCGCAGCGGGGAGCGGCGCGGCGGGCCTCAACTTCGCGCCGGCCAATTCGAACGCCGCGCCGGCGCCGGCCGGGGGCGCGACGTTCGGGACGAGTCGCTACTCCGGCGATCAGGCGGCGTTCCTCGAGTCGATCCGGCCGGGCGTGGAGAAGGCCTCGGCCGCGACCGGGATCGACCCGCGGATCATCGCGGCGCAGGCGGCGCTGGAGAGCAACTGGGGCAAGAGCGCGCCGGGCAACAACCTGTTCGGGATCAAGGGGCCGGGTCAGAGCCTCGCCACCCGCGAGGTGGTCGACGGCAAGTGGGTCAGTACCACCGACAGCTTCCGGACCTATGCCAGCCCCGCCGACTCGGTCGCGGGCTATGCCGATTTCATCAACCGCAATCCGCGCTACGGGGCGTTCAAATCCGCCCAGGGCATGGACGCGCAGATCGATGCGCTCGGCCGCTCCGGTTACGCGACCGACCCGGCCTATGGCGCGAAGATCGCCTCGATCGCCGGCAAGCTCGACACGTTCGGCGCCGCCCTCGACAAGCCGACGGAGACCCTTGTCGACTTCACCTCGGCGCTCGGCCCGGTGGCCGGCGCGGGCCGGGCCGAGGTGCCGGCGCTGTCGCTGACCCGGGCGCAGGCGGAGGCGATGCCGGCCGGGGTGTCGGCCTATGGCGCGAAGGCCGAAGACCAGGTGTCGATCCTCGAAGGGAGCTTCGACCGGCTGTCGGCCGGGATCGGCGGGATCGTCGACCAGTTCCTGCCGGGCTTCGGCGGGGTGCTGACCACGCTCCTTCAGGGCATCGCGCAGTCGATGCAGGGCATGGGCGGCGGGGGCGGCGGGCTGCTCGGCTCGATCGCCAGCGCGATCGGCGCGGCCTTCGGTGGCGGCGTCGCCTCGCTGTCGTTGTCGGCGGGCGCGGTGGGCGCGATGCCGGCCGGGGTGTCGGCCTATGGCACCGGGTGGAGTTTCGACGGCGGCGGATACACCGGTCCGGGCGGGCGGTACGAGCCCAAGGGCATCGTCCACGCCGGCGAGGTGGTGTGGAACCAGGACGACGTGGCGCGCCACGGCGGACCGCAGGTGGTGGACGCGATGCGGCGCGGCCTGCCGGGCTATGCCAACGGCGGGATCGTGAATGACAACGGCGCGTCATGGGGAGGATGGGCGGCCGCGCCGGCGCCGGCCGCGTCCGGACCGGTCACGGTCGTGGTCAATCCGGCGCGGGCCAGCGACAACGTGCAGGTGGAAGAGGAACAGGACGAGCGCGGCGGGCGGCGGGTGATCATCACCACCGAGGAGGTGATCGGCCAAGCGATGGGCCGGCCGGGTTCGGCCGCCAACCGGCAGCTCGGCGGCATGGGCGTGCGCGCCAAGCCGAGGCGCACATGACGGTGCCGGTGCTTCCCCCGGAACTGGATCTCGTCATGCGCGAGGGCTGGCGGCGCGGCGCGGCCGACTCGCGCGTGGCCGCCCGGGCGGACGCCGGGCCGCGGCTGCCGCGGCGGCGCTATTCGCGGACCGGCCGGCCGTGGTCGCTGGTGCTCGACTGCGACCGGGACCAGGAGCGCGGGCCGACCGCTGGTTTCACGAGGACACGCGGGGCGGCACGCTGCCGTTCTGGATGACGGACCCGAGCCGGGACGCGCGCCGATCCTGATCGGCGGCGCCAAGGTGCTGATCGGCGGAGTGCCGCTGACGCTGGCCTGCCGGCTGCTGGTGATGTTCGAGCCGGGCGCGGCGCCGGAGACGACGCTGGCCGGCTTCAAGTGGCGGGTCGCCTGGCGGCTGACGGTGATGCCGTGAGGCGGGTGTCGATGAATGCCCGCCGGCACCACGACGAGCCTTACAGCGACGACCTCGAAGTCGCGCTGTTCAAGTTCACGCACCCGGCGCTGGACATGCCGATCCGGCTCTCGACCGATCCGACGGACCGTCTGACCACCGATCCGCTGACCTACGGGACGCGGTCGGCGTGGCGGCTCGATCCGGGCGAGACGATCCTCACACGCCCGTTCGAGTTCGTCTTGCTGGACGCGATCCTGCCGGACGACGACGAGGAGACGCCGGCGGCGGCGCAGATCGTCATGGAGGTGGTGGCCCGCGACCAGGCCAAGCCCCTGCGCGAGACGATCACCCGGGCGCGGGTGGACATGGCGATCGTCCTGGCGGGCTCGCCCGACGTCATCGAACAGCAGTGGCTTGGCCTGTGGCTGATGACCGCCAATGGCGATGCCGGCCAGATCGAGTTGCAGATTTCGCGCGAGCCGTTCCACGAGGAGCCGCATCCGGCCCGGCGCATGTCGCGCGATGCCTTCCCGGGTCTCTATCGATGACGGGGCTCTATCGATGATGGGTCGAAGCAACATCGAAGCGGCCTTGAGCGGCTTCGTGGGCATCCCCTATGCCGACCTCGGGCGCAGCCGCGACGGCGCCGACTGCTATGGGCTGCTGTGCCTCGTCTACGCGGAGATCGCCGGCGTCACGCTGGCGAGCGGGCTTGAGGCCTATCCGACCGCCGAAGACCGGGCAGCGGTCGACGCGGTGATCCATGGCGGGTTGGCGCGCGGGCCGTGGCATCCGGTGATCGGGGCGGTGCAGCCACTCGACGCGGCGCTGTTCCGGCGGGGCCGGCATGCCTCGCATGTAGGGGTCATCCTATCGGCTGGCCGCATGCTGCACATCGGCGACACTGCCAGCGTGATCGAGCGCTATGACGCGCCGGTCTGGCGCGACCGCCTGCTCGGCATCCATCGGCACGAAGCGCTGATGAGGCCGGCCGGCGGGTGATGCCGTGACCGGTGCGGCCCTGTCTCCCGAGGCCCATGCAGCATTTCTCGCCCCCTGATCCGGACCTGCTGCCGCCCCTGCCGGCGGCCGCAGCCCCGCGCCGGGACGCCGGGGCGAGCGTCACGACGCTGGGATGGTTTTCTCCAGAGATCGGACGGCATGATTTCACCGTTCTGCCGGGGATGACGATCGCCGAGATCGTGGCCCAGGCGATGCCGGGGCTGACGGCCGAAGAGCGCCGGCATGTGCGCGTCATCCTCGTCTCGCCGCGCGGGCAGGACGTGGTCGAGGCGGGGTTGTGGACCCGCGTGCGGCCGCTGCCGGCCACACGTGTGGTGATCCGGATGCTGCCCGGCCGCTCGGCCTGGCGCTCGATCCTGCAGTTGGTTGTGACCGTCGCGGCGTTTGCGCTTGGCCAGTGGTGGGCGGCCGGCTGGCTCGGGGCGTCGGGGTCATTCCTCGGTCTTGGCGCGAACGCGTGGGGCGGGATCATCGGCGCCGGGCTTTCGGCGGTCGGGGCGCTGGCGATCAATGCCTTGTTCCCGCTCGACCAGGGCAGTTCCAAGCCGGACACCTCGTTCGCCGTCACGGGCTGGCAGAACCAGGCGCGACCGGATGCGCCGGTGCCCAATCCCTACGGCCGGCATCGGATGGCGCCGCCATTCGCGGCCTCGTCCTATTTCGAGGTGGTCGGCACCGACCTTTTTGTGCGCGCCCTGTTCGTCTGGGGCTACGGGCCGATCGCGCTGTCCGGCATCCGGATCGGCGACACGCCGATCGAGGAGTTCGACGAGGTCGAGCACGAGTTCCGGCCAGGCCGGCCGGAGGATCTGCCGGTGACGCTCTATCCGAACCAGGTGGTGCAGGAGCCGCTGTCGATCACGCTTCGCCGGGAAATGGTGAAAAACGACAAGGGCGAGATCCAGCGCGACGAGCCGGTGGAGGACGATCCCTTCGTGGTGGTCAGCGGCCGGGATGCCACCGAACTTTGCGCGATCTTCCAGTTTTCCGCCGGTCTCAGCCTCTACTCGGTCAGCCGGAGCAAGTCGATCGCCTACACGGTGGCGATCAAGATCGAACAGCGGCCGGTGGTGGACGACGACGACACGCCCGGCCCGTGGGACGAGGTCGAGACCCTCGAAATCACCGAGAACATCCGCGCGCCGTTCTGGCGGTCGCACCGCTGGACCCTGCCGGCGCGCGGCACCTACGAGGTCCGCTTCACGCGGATGACCAACGAGACCGAAGACCCGAATGTCTCCGATCAGATCGTGCTCAATGCGCTGCAGACGATCCGGCCGGAGTATCCGCTCAACGTCGATTTCCCGCTGGCGATCTCGGCGATCCGCGTCAAGTCGACCTATCAGCTCAACGGCCAGCTCGACAGCTTGAACGCCATCGTCCAGCGCCTGCTGCCGACCTGGGACGGCGAGGACTGGGTTGAGGCGGCCTCGTCGTCGCCGGCGACCGCCTTCCGCGATGCCTTGACGGGGGCGGCGACCGACTATCCCGAGCCACTTGAGGCGATCGGGGAGAGCGTCACCGAATGGGCGGAGTGGTGCGCGCTCCAGGGGCTGAAGTACGACCGGATCCACGATTACGAGGCGACCTTGCAGGAGGTGCTGCTCGACATCTGCCGCGCCGGCCGGGCCGCCCCGCGCTGGGACGGGGAAAAGTGGCAGGTGGTGATCGACCGGCCGACCGAAGATGTCATCGCCCACATGTCGCCGGCCAATTCGCGGGACTACCGCTGGTCGGCGATCTATCCGCGGCTGCCGCACGCCTTCCGGGTGCCGTTCATCGACGCCTCGAACGACTGGCAGAGCGGCGAGATGCTCGTGCCGTTCCCGGACCACACCGGGCCGATCACCCGCACCGAAGAGCTGAAGCTGCCGGGCAAGACCGACCCCGACGAGATCTTCCGCGAGGCGACACGGCGGCAATACGAGGTGCTGCTGCGCTCGGGCTCGGCGCGGGCGATCCAGGACGGCGTGGCGCGGATCGCGACCCGCGGCGACCGCGTGGCGGTGTCGCTGGCCGACATCGACCGGGCGCATTTCTCGCCGCGGGTCAAGGCGGTGGTCGGCGACCTCGTGGCGTTTGAGGGCGCCTCGGTCGTGATGGAGGCGGGCAAGGTCTACGCGATCCGCTTCCGCGTCCATGCCAACGCCGACGACGTGGTCGGCCGGTCGGTGGTTCGCAAGGTTGCGACCGTGCCGGGCGACCAGTCCTCGGTGCGGATGTTGCGGACCGGGGTGGCGGCGGCCGACGCGGAGAAGCCCGCCGCCGGCGAGATCGTGCATTTCGGGATCTACGGCGAAGAGAGCCGGCATTGCATCGTGCGCCGTGTCGAGGCCGGCGATGCCGGCGCCAGCGTGTTCCACCTGGTCGATTACCGGCCGGAGATCGACACTTTGACGGCCGCGCGGCCGATCCCGCCCTGGGACGGCCGCGTCGGCGAGATCGTCGCCTTCGTTCCGGTCGCGCCGGCCGCCCCGGTGGTGATCTCGATCGAGACCACACGCGACGTGGCGCCACGCGTCGTGGTCGCGCTCAACCCCGGGCCGGGCTCGGCGCCGCTGACCCGCTGGCAGGTGGACCACCGCGCCGAGGGCGCCGGCAGCTGGTCGACGGCGACCGTCTCGTCGGCCGCAACCCCCGTACTGACCGGCTACGCGCTCGGCGACGATATCGAGATCCGCGCGCGGGGCCTTGCGCCCGGCGGCACGCCCGGGGCGTGGGGGCCGGTGCTGGCCTACACGGTCGGCGAGGCGTTTGCGGCCGCGCCGGCGGATCTCGCCGTGGAGCTCGTCGTCGAGGCGACGTCCGAGACCACGGTCGGCGTCTACAGCCTGTTTTCGTGGTCGGCCGGCGGTGACGGCTGGGCCTATGAACTCGAATGGCAGCGGTGGGATGGCACCACGGGCGGGCCGCTCTCGCGCGGCGTGACCGGTGCCGGCGAGACCACGCTGCGTACCGGGCATCTCGCCGCCTATGCCCAGCATCGTGCCCGCATCCGGGCGCTGCCCGATGACGACGATCCCTCCGACTGGTCCGGCTGGCTGGACTTCGTGACGGCGACCGCGCCGGTCGGCGTCGACGATGACGGCGCCTGATCTTCGACCATGACGGTTATTTCCTGGGGGCGGCATGACCAGTCTCGTCCGTGCGGTCGGCAGTTTCGCGTTCGACGAGGTGGAGGTGCCATCGGCGCCGACCTGCGACCTTGGCGCGGCGATCGCGCAGCGGCTGGTGGTGACCGGCAGCGCGGCGATCACCTCGTTCGGGACTGTGCCGCGCATGATCCGCCATCTGCGCTTTGCCGGCGCGCTGACGCTGACGCATTCGGCCGGGCTGGCCCTGCCGGGTGGGGCGAACATCGTGACGGCCGCCGGCGACACGGCGACGGCCATGAGCGACGCGCTCGGCGCCTGGCGCGTCACGTCCTACACAAGGGCGGACGGGCGGGCGCTCACCGGCCCGACCGCGGCGATGATCACCGACGCGGCGCGGCGGGACGGACGCTGCTGCAGACGGCGAGCGCCCGCGCGGCCGCGGCGGCGATGGGGACCTGGTACTGCCTGCATGCCTCCGGCACGGCCGTGAATTTGACCGACACCACCGACGAGACGGTGATGCGGTCCGTGACGGTGCCCGGCGGCGCGCCCGGCATCCACGGATGCGTGCTGGTCTGGGCGCTCTGGTCCTACACGAACAGCGCGACCGCCAAGACGATCAGGGTCCGCAGCGGCGGGCTGACGGGCGACATCATCGTCGAGATCGCCCCGACCACGACGGCGACGATCATCACGACGCGCGTCATCGGCATGGCCGGGAGCCTCACCTCCCAGGTGTCCTTCCAGGCGTCCGATGCCGACGGGATCGGCACCGGGAGCAGCGGCGTGACCACCGGCGGCCAGGACTACGGCGCCGACGTGGTGATCGCCTTCACCGGCCAGCCCGGCTCGACCAGCGCCAACATCAATCTCCTGCGCAGCGAGGTCTGGATCCTCCATGCCGCCTGATCTTCCGACCCCTGACAGAGGCACCCGATGACCGACAGCATCTCATCCACCAACATTCCCGAGCTGTCGTCGATCAACGAAGTGCTCGGCAATGCAATCGGGGACGGCGGCGGCAGGATCAGCGTCACAGCCTTCGCGACCCAGCTGCTGAGCGACGGGCCGATCGCCGACGTGATCGGGTCGATCGAGGCGGGCTATGAGGACAGCGTCGCGCTTGTCGCGGATCTGCCCGATCCGGACGGCCTCGACGTCGGGGCGCTCTGGCGTGTGTTCGGGGACGGCGAGGATTCGGGGGTCTGGAAAGTCCTCGCGGGCACGCCGAAGACGTGGGACCGGCTTGGCCCGCTGCCGGCGGCGGATCTCGCCGTCGTCGACGCGCGGCTGGACGCCGGCGTTGCGTCGGTGGCGGCGGAAGTGGCTGCGCGCTTGGCCGGAGATGAGGCCGAGGCGACGGCGCGAGCGGAGGCGATTGCGGCCGAAGCGACCGCGCGGGGCACCGCGATCAGCGGCGCCATCGCGACCGAGGTCACGAACCGCAACACGGCGATCTCGACGGCCGTGGCGGGTGAGGCGACCGCGCGGGGCACGGCGATCAGCGGTGCAATCGCATCCGAGGTGACACGACCGACACAGGCGATCTCGACGGCCGTGGCGGGTGAGGCGACCGCG
>NZ_MCRJ01000026.1 GCF_001720135.1 Methylobrevis pamukkalensis | reverse complement strand
GAAGGTGCCCGAAGGGCGGATGAGGGGGATACCGCCGAACTACCAAACCGCTTCAGCCCTACCCAGCCACAGCGGCCTTGAGATTGACCGACTCGCCGCAGCCGCAGGCCGAGACCTGGTTGGGGTTGTGGAAGGTGAAGCCCGAGCGCAGTTGCGAGGTCTCGAAATCCATTTCGGTGCCGAGCAGGAACAGCACCGCCTTCGGCTCGACGAACACGGTCACGCCCTTGTCCTCGACCCGCTCGTCGGCGGGGTCGGGCACGCTGACCTTGTCCATGGTGTAGGACATGCCGGCGCAGCCGCCGTTGCGCACGCCGACACGGATGCCGATCACGCCCTCGTCCGAATCCTCGACGATTTCCCGAACCCGCTCTGCAGCCCGGTCCGAGATCGTCATCACGCTCAGTTTGCGTCTTGCCGTCATGTCCTGACCCTTCCGTCCGCCGCCCGGTTCAAGGCCGGGCACGACCGTTCGTGCCGTTTGTCACCGTCCGAAGATGGGGTTCATCGCCGGACAACGCAACTCAATACATGTTGAGCGCGACCTGCGCTTCCTCGGACATCATGTCCTGCGACCACGGCGGATCGAACACCATCCGCACCTTCACGTCGCCGACGCCGGCAACGGCGCCGACCGCATTCTCCACCCAGCCCGGCATCTCGCCGGCCACCGGGCAGCCCGGCGCCGTCAGCGTCATGTCGATGGCGACGTTGCGGCTGTCGTCGATGTCGATCCGGTAGATCAGGCCGAGCTCGTAGATGTCGGACGGAATTTCCGGGTCGTAAACGGTCTTCAGCGCAGCGATGATGTCGTCCGTCAGCCGGTCGACCTCCTCGGGCGGCAGCGCGCTCGGCGCGGCGGTTTCGGTGTCGGGATTGGTCATTCGAACAGTCTCCGTGCCTTTTCGAGCG
This sequence comes from Methylobrevis pamukkalensis, assembly GCF_001720135.1. Taxonomy (GTDB): domain Bacteria; phylum Pseudomonadota; class Alphaproteobacteria; order Rhizobiales; family Pleomorphomonadaceae; genus Methylobrevis; species Methylobrevis pamukkalensis. The sequence goes on along the minus strand of NZ_MCRJ01000026.1, from coordinate 36,145 downwards.
CCTCGGCCAGCGCGTCGATCTCGGCCGTCGTGTTGTAGAGCCCGAAGGAGGCCCGGCAGGTGGACGTCACGCCGAAGCGGGCCATCAGCGGCTGGGCGCAGTGGGTGCCGGCCCGCACCGCGATGCCCTGCCGGTCGATCACGGTGGCGACGTCGTGGGCATGGGCGCCCTTCATCTCGAAGGAGACGATCGAGCCCTTGTCCTTCGTCGTGCCGAAGATCCGCAGCGAGTTCAGCGCGCCGAGCCGTTCGTGCGCATAGTCGCGCAGCGAGAGTTCGTGGGCGAGGATCGCCTCGCGGCCGATCCCCTCCATGTAGCGCAGCGCGGCGCCAAGGCCGATCGCCTGCACGATCGGCGGCGTGCCCGCCTCGAAGCGGTGCGGCGGGTCGTTGTAGGTGACGAAATCCTCGGTGACGTCGGCAATCATCTCGCCGCCGCCCATCCACGGCGGCATCGCCTCCAGCAGGGCGGTCTTGGCGTAGAGCACACCGATGCCGGTCGGTCCGTAGACCTTGTGGCCGGTGAAGACGTAGAAGTCGGCATCGAGCGCGCGCACGTCCACCGGCAGATGCACCGCGCTCTGGCTGCCGTCGACCAGCACCTTGACGCCGTGGGCATGGGCGATGCGGATCACGTCCTTCACGGGCACCACCGTGCCCGTGACGTTGGACATGTGGGTGATCGCGACCATCTTGGTCTTCGGCGTGATCAGCTTCTCGAACTCGTCGAGCAGGAAGGTCCCGTCTTCGGCGATCGGCGCCCACTTGATCACCGCGCCCTTGTGCTTCCTGTGGAAGTCCCACGGCACGATGTTGGAGTGATGCTCGAGGATGGAGAGGATGATCTCGTCGCCCTCCCCCAGCACCATCCCGCCATAGGACGCCGCCACGAGGTTGATCGCCTCGGTGGAGGAGCGCGTGAAGATGATCTCGTCGACACTGCCCGCGTTGAGGAAGCCGCGCACGATCTCGCGCGCCTCCTCGTAGGCGTCGGTCGCCGCGTTCGACAGGAAGTGCAGCCCGCGGTGCACGTTGGCGTATTCGTCGGTGTAGGCGGTCATGATCCGGTCGAGCACGGCCTTCGGCTTCTGGGCCGAGGCGCCGTTGTCCAGATAAACCAGCGGCTTGCCGTAGACGGTCTTCGAGAGGATCGGAAAATCCTTGCGGATTGTCTCGACGTCATAGGCGGCTGCGAGAGCGTCCATGGTTTCGGTCTTTCCAAGTCACGGTCTGCCGGCGGGAGGCCGCCAGGGTCTCCCGGCAGAGCCTTCCCCCCGAACGCACCCCTTACGCGTTGGCGCGCGCCCGAAGCCACGCATCGACCCGCGCTTCCAGCGCGGCCTTCAGCGTCTCGTCAGCGACATCGTCGAACACCTCTTCCACGAAGGCGGCGACCAGCAGCTGCTCGGCCTGAAGGCGCGGGATGCCGCGGGCCATGAGGTAGAACAGGTGCGTCTCGTCGATGTCGCCGCAGGTGGCGCCGTGGCCGCAGGCGACGTCGTCGGCGAAGATTTCCAGTTCCGGCTTGGTCAGGAAATCGGCCTTCTCCGACAGCAGCAGCCCGTTCGACATCATCTTGCCGTCGGTCTTCTGCGCGCCGGGACGCACCAGGATCTTGCCCTGGAACACCGCCCGCGCCTCGTCGGTCGCCACCGCCTTGAAGGTCTCCTTCGAGGTGCTGCGCAGCGACCCGTGGTCGACGAACAGCGTGACGTCGCCGTGCTGGCGCTCCTTGAGCAGGCTGGCGCCGTGGAGCATCGCTTCCACGTCGTCGCCGGTGATGGTGACGCGGATCTCGCTGCGCCACAGCTTTGCGCCGACCGCGACGGAATGGAGCGCGAATTTCGCGCCCTCGCCGATCGTCACCGCCAGGCGGTCGAGGCGGGTGGCCGTGTCGCCCTCTTCCTGAAGGCGCACGAGGGTGACGGACGCACCGGCACCGACGTCGATCTCCAGCGATCCGGTCGACAGGTAGTCGCAGAGCGACGGGCCGCTCTGGCGGTCGACGATCGTCACGCTGGCGCCCGGCTCCACGATCACCCGGTGGGCAAGGTGGGTCTGGCTGGCGTCGACGGTGACGGACTGAAGTTCGATCACCGTGTCCTCGGCCGCCGTCGCCGAGATGACGAAGCGGGCGCCGTCGGTCACGAAGGCCGCGTTGAGGGCGACAACCGTATCCGCAAGCCCGGCGACGTCCGGCCCGGCGAAGTCCGTCGCCATCGCCATGGTCTCGGTGAGGCTGACGAAGGACACGCCTTCGGCGGTCTCCGGCACGCGTGTCAGGCGGCCGTTGGTGAAGCCGGCGAGGATGCCGCGGCCGGCCAGCGGCGCGGCGACCGCGTTCTCCGCCATGTGGGCGAGCGGCGGCACCGAGCGGATCAGCGCCCGAAGGTCGGTGTAGTGGAAGGCCTCGACGCGGCGGTGCGGAAGTCCGTCGCCCTTGACGAGGGCGATCGCCTGGCGGCGCGCGTCCTTGACGGCATCGGTGCCGGGAAGCGTATCGAGGCTGGCGTCGAAGAGGCTGGAAAAGCCCTCCTCGGCGGCCGTGCGCATGCGGATCGGTTCGGCGTTCATGACATCCCTCACGCGGCTTCGGCGTCGACGAAGTCGCGTAGCCGTTCTTCTCGAGCTCGAGGGCGAGTTCCGGCCCGCCGGTCTTCACGATGCGGCCCTTGGACAGCACATGCACCACGTCCGGCACGATGTGATCGAGCAGGCGCTGGTAGTGGGTGATGACGATGAAGGAGCGCTCCGGCGACCGCAGGGCGTTCACGCCGTCCGAGACCACCTTCAGCGCGTCGATGTCGAGACCGGAATCGGTCTCGTCGAGGATGCAGAGCTGGGGCTGGAGCAGCGCCATCTGCATGATCTCGTTGCGCTTCTTCTCACCGCCGGAAAAGCCGACGTTGAGCGGGCGCTTCAGCATCTCGGGCGAGATGTTGAGCCGGCCCGAGGTCTCCTTGACGAGGCGCATGAAGTCCGGCGTCGAGATCTCGCCCTCGCCGCGCGCCTTGCGCTGGGCGTTGAGGGCCGCCTTCAGGAAGGTCATGGTGGCGACGCCCGGGATCTCGATCGGATACTGGAAGGCGAGGAAGAAGCCCGCCGCCGCGCGCTCGTCCGGCCCCATCTCCAGGATCGACTCGCCGTTGAACAGGATGTCGCCTTCGGTGACCTCATAGTCGTCCTTGCCCGACAGGACATAGGACAGGGTCGACTTGCCGGAGCCGTTCGGGCCCATGATGGCATGGACCTCGCCGGGCTTCACGACGAGGTCGACGCCCTTCAGGATCTCGGTGCCGTCTTCGGCGATGCGGGCATGCAGGTTCTTGATCTCGAGCATGGTCTTCTTTCCGTTCAGTGGTCTCGACGCGCGCGGCGGAGACGGGCTTGTGCATTTCGTTTCATCGTCATGGTCCGCGCAGGCGGACCATCCTCGACGTTTGCTTGCTGTGGCCGAACCGGTGATCGAGAGAGGGAATTCGTGGATGCTCCGCCTTTGCGGACCATGACGAGGTGGACGACACTGCCGCCCACGCCCCGCATCCGTCTCAGTCGACCAGGTCCAGCCGTGTCTCGATGCGATCGAGCCTGACCTTCATCGCCGCAATGTCGACGTGGTCGTGATCCTGCAGCGACACGACCCCCGCGAGATGATGCCGCAGGGCGGTCATCTCGGCGGCCATCGTGTCCATCCGGTCGGACATGCGGGCCATGTCGGCCCGCATCGCCCGCAGATGTTCGAGGATCAGGTGCTCGACCTTCTCGTTCATCAGCCGACGCTCCCCTCCAGGCTGATGCCGATCAGCTTCTGGGTCTCGACCATGAATTCCATCGGCAGGTGCTGGAGAACGTCCTTCACGAAGCCGTTGACGATCAGGGCCACCGCCTCCTCCTCGGACAGTCCGCGGGAGGTGCAGTAGAACATCTGGTCGTCCGAGATCTTCGAGGTGGTCGCCTCGTGCTCGAACACCGCGGTGGCATTGCGGCTCTCGATGTAGGGCACCGTGTGTGCGCCGCAGTGCTCGCCGATCAGCAGGCTGTCGCACTGGGTGAAGTTGCGCGCGTTGGTGGCCCGGCGGTTCGCCGAGACGAGGCCGCGGTAGGTGTTGTTCGAGCGCCCGGCCGAGATGCCCTTGGAGATGATCCGCGAGCGGGTGTTCTTGCCGAGATGGATCATCTTGGTGCCGCTGTCGACCTGCTGGCGGCCGTTCGAGATGGCGATCGAGTAGAATTCGCCGACCGAATTGTCGCCGCGCAGGATGCAGCTCGGGTATTTCCAGGTGATGGCCGAACCGGTCTCGACCTGCGTCCACGAGATCTTCGCGTTGTCGCCGCGGCAGTCGCCGCGCTTGGTCACGAAGTTGTAGATGCCGCCCTTGCCGTCCTTGTCGCCCGGATACCAGTTCTGGACCGTCGAGTATTTGATCTCGGCGTCCTTGAGGGCGACGAGTTCAACGACCGCCGCGTGAAGCTGGTTCTCGTCGCGGCTCGGCGCGGTGCAGCCTTCCAGATAGGAGACGTAGGACCCCTCGTCGGCGATCACCAGCGTACGCTCGAACTGGCCGGTGTTCTTCTCGTTGATCCGGAAATAGGTCGACAGCTCCATCGGGCAGCGCACGCCCTTGGGGATGTAGACGAAGGAGCCGTCCGAGAAGACCGCCGCGTTCAGCGTCGCGTAGAAATTGTCCGACGTCGGGACGACCGAGCCCAGATACTGCTTCACCAGCTCGGGATGCTCGCGCACCGCCTCGGAGATCGAGCAGAAGATCACGCCGTGCTTGGCAAGCTCGGCCTTGAAGGTGGTGACCACCGACACGGAATCGAACACCGCATCGACGGCCACGGGCCGGCGCGGCTCGACCGCGTCGCCGTTCTCGTCGACGCCGCTGTCCTTGACCACGCCAGCGAGGATTTCCTGCTCGCGCAACGGGATGCCGAGCTTGGCATAGGTCGCCAGCAGCTCCGGGTCGACCTCGTCGAGGCTCTTCGGCCCGGCGGTCTTCTTCGGCGCGGCATAGTAGTGGAGATCCTGGAAGTCGATCTTCGGATAATCGACGCGGGCCCACGTCGGCTCGATCATCGTGAGCCAGCGACGGTAGGCTTCAAGCCGCCAGTCGAGCAGCCATTGCGGCTCGCCCTTCTTCGCCGAGATGTAGCGGACGATATCCTCGTTGAGGCCCTTCGGCGCCAGCTCGGACTCGATGAAGGTCTCGAAGCCGTACTTGTACTTGTCGACGTCGAGGGCGGAAACGGTATCGATCGTTTCCTGGACAGCAGGCATCTTGTTACTCCATCCGGGGCGGTTTCAAGGACCGCGGGATTTGATCAGGTCTGTGGTCACGCGGCGCGGGCGCCGCCAGTCGGTTCCTCCGCCGGACATACGGCCGGCAAAACTCGGGAAGGCAGATCGGCGGACAGGCGCCGCCATTCGGAAAGCAGGCGCTCGATCTCGTCGTCGCGCGTCTGGAGCCCGAGGCTCACGCGCAGACTCTCCTTGCCATATCGGCATCGAGGCCCATCCCGGCAAGGACATGGGAGGGTCCCACCTTGCCCGACGAGCAGGCGGACCCCGACGAAACAGCTATTCCCGCAAGATCAAGGGCGATCACCGTCATCTCGGCATCGAGTCCGGGAACGGCAAGGCAGAGGGTGTTGGCGAGGCGCGGGGCGCCGGCCGAGACGACCCTTGAGGCCGGCGCCGCCGCGAGCATGCCGGCCTGAAGCCGGTCACGCAGATGCTCGACGCGGCGCCAGTCGCCCATGCAAGCCAGCGCCACCCGGGCTGCAGCGCCGAAGCCGGCGATCGCCGCGACATTCTCCGTCCCCGAGCGGCCATGCCCCTCCTGCCCGCCGCCGGTGACGAGCGGGGTGAAGGACAGCATGTCGCTCGCCCGCACGACCGCACCCGCGCTGCGGGCCGCCGATCTTGTGGGCCGACAGGGTGATCACGTCGGCGCCGAGGGTGGCGAGATCGATCGCCATGCGGCCGGCGGCCTGCACGGCGTCGCTGTGAAGAAGGCCCGAGACGGCGTGGACGCGGCGCGCGATCTGGGCGATCGGCTGGATCACGCCGGTCTCGTTGTTGGCGAGCATCACCGACACCAGCGGCCGCTCGCCGGCGGCGGCGAGATCGGCAAGGCGCCGGTCCAGCGCCTCAAGATCGACGAGACCGTCGGCATCCACCGGCAGGATCTCGATGCGGTCGGCGGGAAACCGGCCGCCCTTCAGGACGCAGGGATGCTCGATGGCCGAGACCAGCAGGCGGTCGAGGTGCAGCGGGCGACCGTTGAGGAACCACTGGGGGGTGAGCACCGTCACGGCGGCTTCGGTGCCGCCGGAGGTGAAGGTCACGGCGCGCGGCGAAGCGCCCACGAGGTCGGCGACGGCGCGGCGGGCGGTTTCGATCCGGCGGCGCGATTCGCGGCCCTCGCCATGGACGGAGGAGGCGTTGCCCGGGTGCGCGAGCGCATCGATCATCGCGTCGCGGGCTGCATCGAGCAGCGGCGCGCCGGCGTTGTGATCGAGATAGATGCGTTCGGCCACCGTCACCCTTCCAGTCCTCCGATCGTTCGCCGAGAGCGTCCGGCAACGGAACCGGGCGAAATCAAGCTACTTTCGCCCGACGAATGAACGGCGCTCGAATTCACCCGAACGGATGTCGGATTTTTCTTGACGCCGGCACGCCGGAGACGCCATGTCGCGGACCAGCGATGAGAGCCGGAGCGAAACCGAACGACCCTCGCCCCTTGGTGCGAAGGCTTCCAGTTTCGAATTATTCTAAAAATCTTGTAGGCAGCACGGGGCTTCGAGTCAAGGTGAGACTACGTAGTTCCCGGGAGCAGGGCTGCCGCGAGAGCGAGTGACAAGGTAGACTCAGCCCCATGCCCGAAGTGATTTTCAACGGTCCCGCCGGTCGGATCGAGGGCCGTTTCCAGTCGGCCAAGGAACGCAACGCCCCGATCGCCATGATCCTTCATCCGCATCCCCAGTTCGGGGGCACGATGAACAACGCGATCGCCTATCAGCTGTTCTACATGTTCAAGGCACGCGGCTTTGCCGTGCTGCGCTTCAATTTCCGCGGCGTCGGCCGCAGCCAGGGCGCCTTCGACCACGGCGCCGGCGAGCTGTCCGATGCGGCCTCGGCGCTCGACTGGGTGCAGACCATCCATCCGGATGCGCGCTCCTGCTGGGTGGCGGGCTTCTCCTTCGGCGCCTGGATCGGCATGCAGCTGCTGATGCGCCGGCCGGAGATCGAGGGCTTCATCTCGGTCGCCCCGCCGGCCAATCTCCACGACTTCTCGTTCCTCGCCCCCTGCCCGTCCTCGGGCCTGATCATCCACGGGGACGCCGACAAGGTCGCGCCGATGAAGGACGTGCAGACCCTCGTCGACAAGCTGAAGACGCAGAAGGGCATCGTCATCGAACAGAAGACGATGGCCGGCGCCAACCACTTCTTCGACGACCGGATCGAGGAGCTGATCGACTATTGCGGCGACTACGTCGACCGCCGGCTGGCCATGACCAACGGCTGAGCCGGTCAGGCATCTGGTTGGTTGTCATTCCCGGCCGTGGCGCGCAGCGCCGCGGGGAAGGGAATCCAGAGGTAACCTATTGAATTCATGTTTGATTTCTGGATCCCCTTCCCTCGCTTCGCTCGCCGGGGATGACACCTGAAGAGGTGAGTTCGGCGATTGCGGGGGTCGAGGCGCTCAGTGCCGGATCACGGTCACAAGACACGAAAGGCCCGGCGGGAAGCACCTGCCGGGCCTTTTCCATTCGCCGGGCGGTGAGCCTTCAGACGACCACCGCCGCAAAGCGCGTCCGCACCAGGCGTTCGATCGCCAGCGCCGTCAGCGCCGACGACTTCGGGTTGCCGGGCAGTGGCGCGTTGTCGAGGTCGATCGCGAAACGGCCGAAGCGGCCGGAGGCCTCGATGCGGTGGCGGTTGGTGGTGGTGGCGGGATTGGCGACGAGGCGAACCTCGGTCGCCTCGAAGCCGAGGCCGGCGAGCGCGACCGAGGCTGCGACGTTGGCGTTCTTCGGATAGGTCGCGGCCGCCATCCGCGCCGAGCCGCGGAAGATCTCGTGCGCATTCGTGAGTCGGTCGAGATCGACGAGGCTTTCCGCCGGCGTGCCGCGCCAGGCGGCGGGCGGTTTGACGCCGGTGTAGACGACCCGGTCGAGTCCGCCGAGGCGGGCGGCGGCCAGAACGTCGAGACCGCCGACCGCGCCGGGTGTGAGGATGAGGCGGGCGCCGCCGGCCCGGGCTGCGTCCTCGAACTCGGCGGCGGCCTGCGGGTCGGCGAGCACGCCAGACGAGGCAAGGATCACGTCGATGCCGGCCCGGAGCACATCCGGCACGTGGAGCGTCGCCGCCGCATGGCCCGCGCATTCGATCACCACCGAGGGCGCCAGCGCGATCAGGCCGGCCGTGTCCTCGACGACGGGCAGCCCGCCCGGCACCTGATCGCGGCTGTCCGATCCGGTCCTGAGCAACACGCCGGCCATCGAGATGGCGGTGTCACCAGTGAGCGCAATGGCCAGCGCCCGGCCGATGGCGCCGAAGCCGATCAGCGCAACGCCGCTCACGGGTGCTCCTCCAGAAAGGCCGTCACGAGCCAGCAAAACCCATGCGGATCGACGCGCGGGAAGAAATGGCCACCGGCCTGCAGCGCGAAGCGCGCCCCGGGAATCGCGTCGGCGATTGCCCTGCCCTGCACGGCCGAGACGATCATGTCGTCCTCGGCCGAGACGACCAGCGTCGGCATGGAGACCGTCGGCAGGTCGTCCAGCCGGTCGAAATCGAGCAGCATCCGCATCCGCTGGCCGAGGATTGCGGCATCAAGCGGCGCCATGCTGTCGGCGATGTCGAGCGCACCGGCGACCTCGGCCTCCCGTGCGGGCGACCAATCGGCGCCGCTGCCCAGCAGCAGGGCGAGGCCCTGATGGGCGCGGGGGCCGAGCGCCTCCAGCACCGCGATGCGGGTTTCGAACAGCAGGCGGAAGCGGGCGTCGGCCCGCGCCCAGGTTCCCGACAGCACGAGCCGGCGGAGGCGATCCGGCGCGGTGAGCGCCAGTTCCTGCCCGATCGCGCCGCCCGTGGAGTGACCCACGAAATCGGCCCGGTCGATGCCCAGCGCGTCGAGAATGTCGGTGACGTCGGCGGACAGCCGGGCGATCGAATGGCCCGTCGCGGGCCGGTCGCTGCGGCCGACGCCGCGATGGTCGAAGCGGATCAGCCGGAACCGCGACGCCAGCCGCGGCACCAGCGGATCCCAGAAGGCCGCCGATCCGCCAAGCCCGGCGGCGAGCACCAGCGCCGGCCCGTCGCCGTCGCTCTCCACATGCAGGACGATCCCGTCGCGCACCGCGATCCGCATTTGGATGTCAGGGCTTGCGCCCGCCTCCGGCCGGCGGGGCGGCGAACACGGTGCGCCGCTCGATCTCCAGCACGTCGGCCGGGCGGGCGAAGGGCGCGGGCGCCGGCTCGCCAGGCGACTTCGGCCGGCCGATCGCCTCGAAGAAGTCTTCCAGCCCGTTGGGCACGATCAGCCAGACCCAGTGAAGGTCCACCTCGCCGTCGTTGATGAACATGTGCACCCGGTTCTTGCCGAGGAAGATCGTCGTGCCCGGCACCATGCGGTGCTCCGTGCCGTCGATCACCGCCTTGCCGGTTCCGGAGATGACGTGGATCACCTCCTCGTTGCGGTCATGGGCATGTTCGCGGACGTAGCAGCCGGGCGCACCGTCTGGGTGCCGAGGCCGACGGGATGCTCCATGTTGACGAGCTTCGGCGCGACGCGGACCGAGATGTGACCGTTGGCCGGCACCGGCTGCCAGTGGTTCTCGCCCTCGTCCGGGCCGAGGATCAGGAAGTCCCCGACTGCATGGGTTGCTGGGGCGGGCGTCTCTGGGGCGGCGTCGGTCATCGTCGTGTCCTCCGGAAGGCTGCTACGGCAGGCGATCCTGCAGGCGGTGCAGCGGGTGGATGTAGCTGGCGACCCGGACCGCGATGCCGTGGCTCGGCACGACGCGCAGGTCGGTCAGCGGCACCGGCAGGCCGGCCTCGTCGCGGTTGCCGGCAAGGAAGGCGCCGAAGGTGCGGCCGAGGGCGGTGGACAGCGCGACGCCGCGTCCCGAATAGACGCCGAGGAAGGTGACGCCCGGCGCCAGCCGCATCAGGCGCGGCAGACGGTCCGGCACCACGGCGAGGATGCCCTCCCAGTAGTGCTCCATGCCGATGCCCCTGAGGGCCGGGAAGGTCTCGGCGACCATCGGCGCGGTCCTGGCCATGCCGCGGCGGGCCGCGTCGTGCCACAGCGTGTGGGTGCCGCCGGTGACGATCCGGCCGGCGGCGTCATAGTGGAAGGCGCGGATGTCGCGGCGCATGTCGGAGACGGCCGGATTGCCGACGAGGATCGTCTCGCGCAGATCCGGCGGCACGGGCGCGGTCGCGGCCTGGAACACCTTGACCGGGATCATCGCCTCCTGAAGCTTCGGCCAGAAGGCGCCCGTCAGCGCGTTGGTGGCCACCACGACCTCGCGGGCCACGACAGACCCGCCGGCCGTGTCCACCCGCCAGCGCGTGCCCTCGGGGCGGATCGCGGTGACACCGGAGCCTTCGAACACCACGGCGCCGAGGCTTTCGGCGGCGCGGGCATAGCCCTGCACGAGGGCGAAGGGATTGATGTGGCCGGCGTTCTTCGTCCACCAGCCGGCAACGTAGCCCGGCGCGCCAAGGCGCGCGGTGACGGCCGCGCGGTCCAGCCACTCGACCTCGGCGCCGAACGCCTTCCAGCCGTCGTGGAAGGCGCGGGCGCGCGCCGTGGTCTTCTCCGAATGCGCCGGCTGGATCCAGCCCTCGCGGACGAGGTCGCAGTCGATGCCGTAGCGGTCGACGAGGTCGAAGACGACGCCCGGCGCCCCGGCGACGAGGCCATTGTAGGCGGCCCCGCGCGTCTGGCCGAGCACGCCCTCGACCTCGCCGGTCGTCGCCTTGGAGTGATGGGAGAGCACCAGGCCGTTGTTGCGCCCCGAGGCGCCGGAGCCGATGTAGTCGCGCTCCAGAACGGCGACCTTCAGCCCTGCCTCGGAGGCGGCGATCGCAGAGGAGAGGGCGCTGAAGCCGCCACCGACGATCGCCACATCCGCCGTCACCTCGCCGGCCAGCGCCGGGCGGGTTGCCGGGATCGCCCGCGCGGTCTGGCGCCAGAGGTGCGGCGTGTCGATGTCGACGTTACGCATGCACCGCCCCCTTGTCGCCGCCGGCCAGATAGACCTCGGCAAGGCGCGGATCGGCGGCAAGCTTCTGGGCGCCCCCCTCCACCCGCAACCGTCCCGATTCCAGCGCGTAGCCGTAGTCGCCGAGTTCGAGCGCGAGGCGGACATTCTGCTCGACGAGCAGGATCGAGATGCCGGCGGCGGCAAGGTCGAGCACGATCTGGAAGATCTGGGTGATGAGCTTGGGCGCGAGGCCCAGCGACGGCTCGTCCAGCATGACGAGATCGGGCTCGGCCATCAGCGCGCGGCCGATCGCCAGCATCTGCTGCTGGCCGCCGGACAGCCGGCTGGCTGCGCTGTTGCGCCGTTCCCTGAGGATCGGAAACAGCGCGAAGGCCTCTTCCCGCAATGTCTCGAAGCTCTTGCCGCCGCGACCGACGTGGGCAACGACCAGATTCTCCTCGACCGTCAGGCGCTGGAAGATCTGCCGGCCTTCCGGACAGTGGCTGAGGCCGGCGGCGGCGATGCGGTCGGGCCGCATGGCGGTGATGTCGGTGCCCTTGAAGGTGATGCGGCCGGCGTTGATCCGGCACATGCCGGAGACCGCGTTCAGCAGCGTCGTCTTGCCGGCCCCGTTGGCGCCGAGCACGACCACGATTTCGCCGGCCCTGACCTCGAGGTCAATGCCAGACAGGATCTGCTTGCGACCGTAGCCCGCTGCCAGACCGGCGATGCTGAGCAAGGGTGCGGATGGCGTCGAGGTCATCGGCGGTTCCGAGGTAGGCGGCCTGGACGGCGGGATCGGCCTGGATCTCGGCGGGCGTGCCCATGCCGAGAAGCTGGCCGTGGTGAAGGACGACGATGCGGTCGCAGAGCGACATCACCAGGTCCATGTCGTGCTCGACGACGATCATGATCCGGTCGGGCGAGCGCAGCTTTTCAAGGCGCCGCATCAGTTCGGCGGTCTCGCCGTGGTTGAGGCCGGCGGCCGGCTCGTCGAGCAGCAGCACGCGCGGACTGGTCACCAGCGCGCGGGCGATCTCCAGCATGCGCTGGCGGCCGTAGGACAGGCTTTCGGCGTCGGCATCGGCCAGATGGGCGAGGCCGAATTCCTCCAGCAGCGCCATGCAGTGCGCCCGGCGCGCCTCGGCCCTTGCCCGTGCTGCCGGCGGCCAGAACACCTCGCGCCAGGTGCCGCCCACGCCTGCGGATAGAAGCAGACCTCGAGGTTGCCGATCACCGACATCTGGTCGAAGAGGCGGATGTTCTGGTAGGTGCGGGCGATGCCGGCATTGGCGATCGCATGCTTGGCCATGCCGTCGAGCCGCCGGCCGTCGAGGCGGATCTCGCCGCCGGAGAGCGCATAGGAGCCGGCGATGAGGTTGACGATCGTCGACTTGCCGGCGCCGTTCGGGCCGATCAGGCCGTAGACGAGGCCGGGCTCGAAGGTGGCGGTGAGGTCGTCGATGGTGACGAGCTGGCCGTAGCGCTTGAAGAGATGGCTGAGTTCGAGGGTCATCGGCGCCTCAGGGCGGCAAGCAGGCGGTCGGGTCCGAAGCTGCGCGGCACGAGCCCCTGCGGACGCAGCACGATCAGCACCGCCATCAGCAGGCCGAGCAGCAGCATGCGCAGTTCGGCATAGTCGCGCAGGATTTCCGGCAGCAGCAGCAGCACCGTGGCGCCGACGAAGACACCGAGGATGTTGCCGACGCCGCCGATGACGATGATCAGCACGATCAGGATCGATTCCTGCAGCGAGAAGCTCTCGGGGCTCACGAAGCGCTGGAACGCGGCGAAGATGACGCCGGCGAGCGAGCCGATCATCGCGCTGATGGCAAAGGCGGCAAGCTTGGCCTTCGTGGTGTCGATGCCGATGCCGCGCGCCGCGTCCTGGTCTTCGCGGATCGCCGCCCAGCCCTTGCCGAGGATCGACTTTTCCAGCCGGAAGGCGATCACGGCGACGATCGCGACCGTCACCAGCAGCAGCCAGTAGAAGTCGATCGGCCGCGAGATGGTGAAGCCGGCCACATCGATCCGGTCGATCCGCATCACGCCGCGCGGACCGTTGGTGACGGTGTCGGCGTTGTTGATGAGGACGCGGATGATCTCGCCGAAGCCGAGGGTGACGATGGCAAGATAGTCGCCGCGCAGGCGCAGCACCGGAAAGCCGAGCAGGATGCCGGCAAGGCCGCCGAGGATCACCGCGATCGGCAGGATCACCAGGAACGGCAGGTGCAGGCCGAGCTGGGGGCTTGCCAGCAGCGCATAGGTGTAGGCGCCGACCGCGTAGAAGGCGACGAAGCCGAGGTCGAGCAGGCCGGTGTAGCCGACGACGATGTTGAGGCCGATGCCGAGCAGCACGTAGATCAGGATGCTGTCGGCGACGCGGACCGCATAGGTCGACTGGAACGGCACGAGGACGAGCGTGATGACGACGAGCAGGAGCCCGGCCCGCAGGGCATTGCGCACCATGGCATTTTCGGGGGCGCTCTCTGCGGTGCTTCCCGGAGCGCGGGCGCCGTCTGTGGAAGGTCCGGCCATCAGAAGTCCCTCTTCATCACCATCGATTCCTCGGAGGTCTGCTCGCCGAACAGGCCGGCGGGGCGGAACAGCAGGACGAGGATCAGCATCAGGAAGGCGAAGATGTCCCGGTATTCGGTGCCGAGCCATCCGTTGGTGAGGATCGGCAGCATGGCGGTGCCGAACACCTCGAAGAAGGCGAGCAGAAAGCCGCCGACGACCGCGCCGGTGATCGAGCCGATGCCGCCGAGGATCGCCGCGGTGAAGGCCTTGAGGCCGATGATGATGCCCATGGTCGGCATCATCACCCCGTAGTAACTGGCAAACAGCACGCCGCCGAGCGCGCCGAGGCCGGGGCCGATGAAGAAGATCGTGCTGATCGCCTTGTCGACGTCGACGCCGAGAAGCTGGGCGGTGCGCCGGTTCTCCGACACCGCCCGGACGACGACGCCGAGCCGGCTGCGGGCGATGAACAGCTTCAGCCCGACCATCAGCAGCAACGCGGCGACGACGATGCCGATCTGCACCGTGGTGATGCGCGCGCCGAGGAAATCGAGGGGGATGGCCGGAAACAGGCTCTGGAAGGCGATCGGCTGCGGGCCCATCGTGATCTGCACGGCGGTCTGCAGCGCGAGCGACAGGCCGAGCGAGCTCAGCATCGGCGCCAGACGGTTGGAATTGCGCAGCGGCTTGTAGGCGGTGCGCTCGATGGCGACGCCGACCCCGCCGACGACCATGAACACCGCGATCGCGATCAGGGCCGCGGCGAGCGCCCAGACGAGGCCGCCGCCGGGGGCGAGCAGCACGAAGCCGGCGAGCGCGACGTAGGCGCCGAGCATGAACAGGTCGCCATGCACGAAATTGATCAGCCTCAGCACGCCGTAGACCATCGTATAGCCCAGCGCGATCATCGCATAGATCGCGCCGATGGTCAGCGCGTTGAAGATCTGCTGGATGATGATCCCTGTCATGCCCTGGCCCACAACGGAGGAAGAAGGCCGGGTGCACGCCGTCCGCGGGAGAGACGGAACGGCATGCACCCGGCGATCGGCGTTTCCGCCGGGCGGTCACTCGCTGGAGGCGACCAGCTTGAAGCCGTCGCCATCGACGGCATAGAGGAACACCGGCGCGACCTTCAGGTCGCCGGTCTCGGTGAACTCGATCGGACCGACGGCGGTGTCGATCTTGATCGTGCGCAGCGCCTCGATGATGTCCTCACGCTCGGTGGACGCCGCCTTGGCGACGGCCTCGACCGCGATCTGGCCGATCACGTAGCCGTAGACCGAGTAGGGACCGACGTCCTCGCCGAACTTCGCCTTGTAGGCGGCCGCAAAGGCCTTGAGCGGCTCGGAGGCGTCCATCGGCGGCACCTGGAAGGAGACGACCACGCCCTGGGCGGCGTCCTTGCCGGCCTGGGCGGCCAGATCGGGCGTGTAGCCGCCGTCCGGCACGATCAGCTTGGCCTCGAGGCCCTGCTCCTTCATCTGCTTGGCGAACAGCGCCAACTGCGGCATCACGGCGCCGAGGTAGATCACCTCCGGCGACTGCGACTTCAGCTGAGTGATCAGGGCGGTGAAGTCGACGTCGGTCGGATTGACGGCCGAGGACGAGACGACCGTGCCGCCGAAGCCCTCGAAATCCCTGGTGAAGATCGTCGCGACGCCCTGGCCGAACACCTGCTTGTCGTGGATGACGGCGGCCTTGGTCGCCTTCAGCGTCTCGAAGGCGTATTTCGCCGGCAGGCCGCCCTGCGCGAAGTCGTTGGCCACCGGACGGAACAGATGGGTGAAGCCCTGGGTGGTCAGCGCCGGATTGGAGCCGAACACCAGCTGCGGCATGCCGCACTCGCCGTAGATCGACAGCGAGGCTTGGGCGACGCCGCTGTTGAAGGGGCCGATCGCCGCCTTCACGTTGTCGTCGTCGCAGAGCTTCTGGGCGACGAGCGTGCCCTCGCGCGGGTCGGCCTTGTCGTCGAGCTGCTCGAGCACGAAGGTCTTGCCGTTGACGCCGCCCTTGGCGTTGACCTCGTCGAAATACATCTTGATGCCGTTGTGCCAGGTGACGCCGAACAGCGCCTGCGGTCCCGACAGCGGCGCCTCGGCGCCGATGGTGACCTCCTCGGCCATGACGGGCGTGAGCGAGGTGGAGACGAGTGCCGCGAGCCCGACCAGCGAAAGCAGTGACCGTTTCATCCGGATATCCCCTCTTGTCTGGCTTTGCCGACAGTCGCCGGTACCCGATCCGATCGATGGGCATCCGGACCCGCATCGCCGCTGCTGCTCCCTCGCCCTTGTTGTCGTCCGGGTCGTTTCAGGAGCTGCTTACCAGCGGATGACACCAGAGTGTCGACACTACGTCAAGGAAAGTGTCGACAATTGTGTGTTCAACATGTGATCTTTTTCAGGGCATGGCGCCACAAGCGGCAGCAGGAGGATCTACGATTGCGACACGCTGGCGGAATCGGCAACGTAGAGTTTGAACAGGGCCTCTTTCAGCACCAGCGCGGCATCCTCGATCGTCATCGAGATGTGGCGGCGCAGGATCTCGGTGGCGCGGACCGCGTCGCGGGCAATCAGGCTCTCCACCAGTTCGGTGTGTTCGGTGACGAGCCGGGGATGCCAGGCGCCGCGCTCGATCTGGATGCGGCGGACGAAGCGGATGCGGGCGTTGATGCTCTGCAGCGCCTTCACCACCTCGGCGTTGCCCGACAGCGCCGCGATCCGGACGTGGAACGCCTCGTCGAGTTCGAGGATCTCGTCGGGATCCTCGCGGCGATAGCGCTCCAGCGCCTCGTCCCAGAAGGCGGCAAGCTCGGCGATGCCGGCGTCGCTCGCCCGCTTGCAGGCGAGCGCGATGCTGCCGGTCTCGACGATCGAGCGCAGTTCGAAGACGCGCACCAGGTCCTCGATCTCCAGCGCCTTGAACACGAAGCCGCGGTTGGGCGTGAACACGAGGAAGCCCTCGCTTGCCAGCCGGTTCAACGCCTCGCGCACCGGCGTGCGCGACAGGCCGAGCGACTGTGCAAGCTGCACCTCGTTGATCCGCTCCTCCGGCTTCAGCCGGAATTCGACGACGAGGCGGCGGATCGCCTGATAGGCACGGCTGGCACTGTCGGCGCTGCGGCGCGGGCCGCGCGCGGCTTCGCCCCTGCATCCTCGGATTTCGGCATCGTCTCTTCCCGCTTCCTCTCTCCCTCGCAAGGCAGCGAAGGGGTCCGGACTGCCGGCCGGCGCGGCGGATCATGCGTGGTGCGCACACTTCCCTGTCCGTTTCAAAAGGATTTGCCCAGTGCCCGCAATCGGTTTTCTCGGCGCCGGCCATCTCGCCGGCTATCTGCTGCGCGGGTTCCTGCGCGCGGGCGTTCCGGCGGGTGACATGACGGTGTCGCGCCGGGGCATGGGGCCGGAGCTGGCCGCCCGCCACGGTGTGAACCTCGCCGCCGACAACCAGCGCCTTGCAGACGGCTGCGATGTCCTTTTCCTCGCCGTCCGGCCCGCCCAGGCGGTTGCCGCTCTGGAGGATGTCAGGCTTCGATCCGACCAGATCGTCGTCTCCGTCTGTGCCGGCGTGCCGCTCGGACGGCTTGCCGCCGCCGCAGGACCGGCCACCGTGGTGCGGGCGATGCCGGTCAGCGCGGTGGCGATCGGCACCGGCGCCCTGCCCCTCTATCCGGACGAGCCGCGAGCCCGTGCGCTGCTCGCCCGGCTTGGCCCGGTGCTCGGCCTTGCCTCCGAGACCGACTTCGAGACCGCGACCGCGACCGCCGCGCTCTACGGCTGGGTGCACGACTTGATCGCCGTCACCGCCGGCTGGCTGACCGAGCGCGGGCTCGACCCCGCGACCGCGCGCATGCTGGCCGCCCGCACCTTTGCCGCCGCCGCCGGCATGGTGGAGGACGAGCCGGAGACGCCGGTCGGCGATCTCGTCGCCCGCCTCACCACCCCCGGCGGCATCACCGCCCTCGGCCTCGGCATCCTCGCCGACCGCGGCGTGCCGAAGAGCCTTGCCGCCGCGCTGGACGCGGTGGACGCGAAGCTGCGCGGCAAGTCACCAGACTAGCTTTCACTCCGGCCGGTCGGCGTAGCGATGCCCGCCCGGCGCCTGGTCGGTCGGTACGACGTCGAGCCGGGCAATGTCCACATGCTCGGGCATGTCCAGCGCGGCAACGACGGCGGCCGCGACATCGTCCGGCTGGAGCGCGCGCACATCCGCATACATGGTGCCGCGCAGGCGCTCGCGGTCGCCGCCGAAGGCTGTCAGATAGACATCGGTCTCGACCCGGCCCGGCACGATCTCGGTGAGCCGCACGCCGGTGCCGACGAGGTCGTAGCGCATCACCGCGCCGGCATGGGACAGGCCCGCCTTGGCCGCGCCATAGGGCGCGGTGCCGCCGAACACCGCGTGGGCGGCCGTGGTGGTGACGTGGATCACATGGCCGCGCCGCCGCGCGATCATCCCCGGCAGCAGCGCCCGCGCCAGATGCAGCGGCGCGCGCAGGTTGACGTCGATTGTGCGGTCGATCTCCTCGGACGTCTGCTCGTGCAGCGGCCGGACGGCGGCGACATAGCCGGCGTTGGAGATCAGCACGTCGATCTCCGCCGCGCCGAGGCCCGCCGTCACCGCCGCCGTGTCCGTGACATCGGCAACCAGCGGGGTGATGCCGATCTCCACGGCCAGCGCCTCCAGCGCCGCCGCGTCACGCGCAAGGCCGATGACGGCCATGCCGCGGGCAGCCAGCCGGCGGCAGATCGCGGCGCCGATGCCGCGCGAGGCGCCGGTGACCAGCGCCGTGCGATAGGGTCCGATCGCCATGCTCATGCTCTCCGATGCCGTTCATCGTGCCGCTCGGGCGCGATTCAGGCGCCCTGTCTGTCCATCAGCGCCAGAAGTGGGACGAGGCCCGCCTCGCGCTCGGCCTTCAGCGTCTCGACGCTGCGCCCGGCCATCGCCGCCTCCGTGCCCGCCACCACCGCGGCCCTGGTCGGTGCGTCGAGCGAGGCAGTCATCAGGTCGTCCCAGATCGCCTCGTAGGTCGGGCCGTAGCGATCGAGGAACTCGGCCATGCCGGCAGCATTCAGCGCATTGGAAATGAAGGCGCCCTGCAGCAGCCACTTCGGGCCGGGACCATACTGGAAGGCGCGGTCGACATCTTCCGCCGTGGCCACGCCCGAGGCGACCAGCGCGATCGCCTCGCGCCACATCGCCCCCATCAGCCGCAGGGCGAGATGGCCGGTGATCTCGCGCGACAGCACCACCGGCTTCTTGCCGATCACGTCATAGAAGTCGCGGGCGGCGGTGACGGCCCAGGGCGCCGTGCCCTCGCCGCCAACCACCTCGACCAGCGGCATCAGATGCGCCGGATTGAACGGATGGCCGAGCACGATCCGCTCCGGACGGGTGCATGCGGCCTGCATCTCCGTGACCAGCAGCGCCGAGGAGGACGAGGCGATCACCACGTCGTCGCCGACCGCCGCCTCGATCCGCGGCAGCAGGTCCCGCTTCAGCTCGATCCGTTCCGGCGCGCATTCCTGCACGAAGTCGGCGGGGGCAAGGTCCTCGATGTCCGGTGCGCAGGTGATCGATCCGGCCAGCGTTGCCGCCCCGCCGGCCCGCAGCGCCGCGACCTCCGCCTCCAGCCCCGCCCGCTCGGCAAGGAAGGCGTCCCAGCGCGCGGGATGCGGGTCGTGGACCACCACGTCGAGGCCGGCGGCGGCGAAATACACCGCCCAGCGCGCGCCGATGGTGCCAAGGCGACGACGCCGACGGTGCGGATCGGACGGGAATTCGCGGGCGTCTCGGTCATGTCACGATCTCCACGGCGGCATCCTGCCCGTCGCGGGCGTCGAGCGCGTTGCGCGTCGCCACGTTGACGTCGTGCCAGGGAATTTCGAGGTCGAGGCTGGCGGCGATCCGCCCGGCGGTGAGCACCGCCTCCTCGAGCAGCGGCGCAAACGGGATCGACGTGTCGAGGAAGGCGGCGGCCAGCCGGCGCACCGCACCGCCGCAGAGACCGAGATGGCAGAAGCCCTCCAGCCGGTCGGCGGCCTTCAGCGCGGCGATGTTCGCCGCAAACCGGCCCGCCCCCTGCTCCCGGCCCCGCAGGCGCCAGAGGAATTCGTGAAGGATGCGCGCCTCGGACTCGGCCATGAACAGCGGCCCGGCCGGATGCATCAGCGCGCGGGAGGCGAGCAGGCCGGCGATGTCGGCCGGCCGCCGCGCCCAAAGCGCCTTGCGCGTGGCCACGATCTCCGTCGGCACGCCGGGCTTCTCGGCGGGCGTCGTCGGGGCAAATTCGGGCGCGGACAACCGGGCCGTCGTGCGGCGGCGGCCATGGCTGCGACGCAGGCCCTCGCCCAGCGCCTTCAGCCCGGCGATGTCGCCGACCGCATGGCCGAGCCAGGTGACGGCGGCGGTCTCGGCCTGGAGCGGGGCGTAGACGAGTTCGAGGAACTGGCGTTCCGGCCAGTAGATGAAGGCGCCGGGCGCCGCATCCATCACGTCGATCGCCCCCTCCACGTCGGCGAGAAACGGGGCGTGCCAGTAGATGTGGCTGCCGGCGATCTTCGGGCAGTGGAGGTCGACGTCGAGCGGCAGCGTTGCGCCGAGCGCCGCGAAGGTGCGGGGCGCGCGGGCCGGCTCGCAGGCGACCTCCAGCCGGAGGTCGCCGCAGACGAAATCGAGCCGCAGGGTCTGCGGGGTGGCGGACGACGCGGTCATTTCACCTCGAAGAAGGACACCGGCTTCAGGATCTGGTTGCGCATGTCGGTCAGCACGCTGGCCTCGACCACGCGCTGGCGGTAGGCGGTCCAGTTCGGATCGGCCTCCATGGCGCCGCGGCGGGCCTCGCGGTCGGCAAGGCTGTCGAACTTCCACAGGTGGACGGTGCGGAACAGGTCGCCGATGTGGCTCTGGAAGAAGCCGAAGGGCTCGCCGAGATAGTGGCGCTGCATCGGCAGGCCCTCCTTCTCGTAAAGATCGAGGAAAGTCTGGAGCTTGTTCGGCACGGCGGTGTAGGTGCGGTGGTCGAAGATCATGACGGCATCTCCTGTGGGTCCCGGTTAGCTGGATCGAGGTCGGCGAGCAGGCGGACGAAGGTCTCGACGTCGGCGCAGGGCGTGACGCCGAACTGGGCGAGTTCGGCGGTCACATCGACCGGCATCGAGCCGCCGGTGTCGTCCATGATCTGGTTGAGCCGCCCGCCGATGAAGAGCCGCGGCGCCACCCCGCGGCGGGCGAGCGCCGCGCGCAGGCTGCGGGCGAAATCGAGGGCGATGCCGTTGTAGGTGGAGAGTGCCAGCGCCGCCGCGCCGCTGCGGGCGGCGATCTCCGCCAGCGTTTCCGGGTCGGCGCTGACGCCTCCGTCGATCACCTCGGCGCCGATGCGGCCGAGCACGGTGTCGATCAGCCGCTTGCCGTAGAAATGCACGTCGGTGGTGGCAACGACCACGCGGGGGCGCTTGCGGCCCACCGCCGTCACCGCCGCCGGATCGCTGGCGGCAAGCGCGCGGCGGGCAAGATCCTCGATCTCGTCGACGAAGGGGCTGGCGACGATGTCCCTTGTGTCCGCCGGTTCGGCGAAGATCGCCTCCAGCGCGGCCGGGCCGATCCGCCGCAGCGCAAGCAGCAGTTCGGCCGGATCACCCATGTCGTAGCCGGCTTCGGCGAGGCCGTCCCGCAGCCGTTCGGCAAAGCGCCGGCCACGGGCGACGAGCCCGGCCGCCATCGTCTCGGCCGGAGCGGCGGACATCAGCGGAGCAAGATCGGGCATCCGGTCGAGCAGGCCGCGCATCGCCAGATGCGCCTCGACGATCTCGCCGGGCGCGGAATGCGGGTGGCCTCGGCGACCGGGATCGGCGTGACCGCATGGCCGGTGTGGCGCCGCATCAGGCGGCCAGATCGACGAGGCCGTAGCTGGCCATCGCCCCGAAGTTGCGGGCCGGATCGGCGCCGTAGATCGTGGTGTTGCCGTAGAGCATGGTGCCGGGCGTCGGGCAGACCTCGGCGAGCGCCACATGGAAGGCGAAGCGCTTGACCGGGTCGGAATAGGTGTGGCCGAAACAGTGGCCGAGCGGCACGCCGATCAGGTCCTCGACGATCCAGCGCTCGACCATGGCAAAGCCGAGCGCGGAGGCCATGTCCTCGAACCAGGCGGCATAGCCGTCGTCGAGGTTGGAATGGACCAGCATCTCCCGGTCCTGCCCGGCGATCAGCCCCAGCGCCTCCACGGTCGCCGCCGTAGTGGCGACATCGTCGGAAAAGCCCGGCAGGCGGAAGGTGAAATACTGGGCGAGATTGCCGATGGTGGTGGACCCGGCGGCGATCGCGGCGGACGTGTTCTCCACCGCCGCCGGCATGCCGAGCACGAAGTCGCCGAAATGCGGCGCGACCGGCGCCATGGCGGTGAGCGCGGCAAAATCCTCCGGCCGGTCGAGGATCAGGCCCGTGCCGCGCGGCCGGCCGGGCCGGTCGGCGCGGGCAAAGCCCATGCTCCAGTCGAGGCAGATGCCGTAGCGGTCCGGCGCCGCCCCCGTCGCCGCCAGCCGGTCGTGGACCTCGGCATAGGCGCGGCGACTGTCGTCGAGGCTGCGGTAGCCGATCTGGGCGTGGAAGGCGATCCGGCCTTCCGCCATGGTCCGGCGCTTGAAGGCAAGCTCCGAGGCGACGCCGTGAAGATCGAGGAACGGGTTCGGGCCGACCGTCACCGACCGGGCCAGCGCCCGGCCACGGGCCAGAAGCTCGCGCCCGCCAAGCTGTACGCCGCCGAGCACAGGATCGCGCCGGATCGGATCGAGCACAGAGCCCAGGCGCACGGCGGCGGTCATCCGGCGCCGCCTGCCGAGCGCACGGTCTCGGCGATGATGCGGACGAGGATCTCCGGCGCCTCGGTGTTGGGCATGTGACCCACGCCGGGAAGAAGATGGACGCCGACATGGCCGGGGATGCCGGCGGCATGGCTGCTGGGGATGATCCGGTCGTCCGCGCCCCAGACGAGGCGGATCGGCCCGGCGTGGTGGCCGAGCGCGGACCTCAGATCGACGGTCTGACGGCCCCAGGGGAACAGGGCGGCGGCCATCGCGGCCTGTCCGGTGACGAGATCCTTGGTCTGCCGCTCGCGCAGCACGGCGGCGACATAGCCGCGCGGCAGCGCCGCCGGGTCGGCGACCAGCCGGGTGAGCACCGGTTCGAGGTCGTCCGCCGTGGTTGCGGCGAGAAAGCCCTGCAGGAAGCCGCCGTCGATCTCCGGGCCGAGGCCGGCGGGGGCAATCAGCGTGAGCGAGCGCACGTCGAGCCGGCCGCTTTCGGCAAGGGCGAGGCAGACGGCGCCGCCGAGCGAATGGCCGACGAGATGGACCGTATCGTGCCTGCGGCGAGAAGGTCGGCTTCCAGCGCGGCGGCAAGCTCGTCGAGGTCGGTTGCCGTGCCGCCCCGGTCGCCGTGGGCGAGAAGTTCGGGGGTGTGGACGTCGAAGCGGTCCTCGAGCAGGCGCTTGACCGAGCGCCAGGCGAAGCGGTCGGCGCCGAAGCCGTGAACGAGGACGACCACGGGCCGGGCGGAAGGCGCTGCCGTGGATGCAGGGCGCGCCGATGCGGCCGGCACGGCGCTGGCCGAAGCACCTTCGGCCGGCAGGTCGCGCAGCTTGATGCGGCCGCGCGGGCCGCTGCCGGCGACGGCGGCGAGATCGATGCCCTTTTCCTTCGCGATGCGCCGGGCGAGCGGCGAGGCGACGATGCGGTCCGTGGCGGCGAAGGGCTTGGGGCTGGCCTCGGGTTCGGAAAGCTGCACCGGCAGATGTGCTGCCGTCGCCGGCGCGGCGGCAACCGGCGCGGCCACCGCCTCCCCGGCCGTCGCCAGCCGGCCGAGCACGGTGCCGATGGCGACTTCCGTGCCGACCGGCGCCAGAATCTCGGCGAACACGCCGTCGTCGGGTGCCTCCACCTCGGTCGCGGCCTTGGCGGTCTCGACGGTGACGAGCAGGTCGCCGCGCTTCACCGACGCGCCGGGTGCAACCTCCCAGGCGACCACGGTCGCCGATTCCATGTATTCGCCGCCGGCGCCGTTCAGCGTGATGTCGATCGCCATGGCCTCACCGCCTCGCCCGGCGCACGGCCGCCATGATCGCCTCGACGTCGGGCAGCACGGTCTTTTCCAGCGGCTCGCTGTAGGGGATGGCGACGTCCATCGCGCCGACGCGCTCCACAGGCGCGTCGAGATCGTCGAAGGCCTGCTCCATGATCGTTGCCGAGAGTTCCGCGCCATAGCCGCAGAAGCGCCAGCCTTCGTTGACCACCACCGCGTGGTGGGTCTTCGCCACCGAGGCGACGATGGCCCCGACGTCGAGCGGGCGCAGCGAGCGCAGGTCGATGACCTCGGCCTCGATGCCTTCGGCCGCCAGCTTCTCGGCCGCCTCCAGGGACAGGTGCACCATGCGCGAGGTGGCGAAGATCGAGACGTCGCGCCCTTCGCGGGCGGTGCGGGCCCGGCCGATCTCGATGAGGCCGCCGTCCTCCGGCACCTCGCCGCGCAGGTTGTAGAGCAGCTTGTGTTCGAGGACGATCACCGGGTTCGGGTCGCGGATCGCCGCCTTCAGCAGGCCGTAGGCGTCGGCGGGCGTGGCCGGTGCCACCACCTTCAGGCCGGGAATGTGGGCGACGAAGGCGTCGAGGCTCTTGGAATGCTGCGCGCCGGCCCCGGCGCCGCCACCGCCCTGCGTGCGGAGCACCATCGGGATCGAGACCTGCCCGCCCCAGATGTAGTCGAAGACGCCGGCCTGGTTGACGAGGGCGTCGATCGAGAGCGGCAGGAAATCGGCATACATGATCTCCAGCACCGGCCGGGTGCCGGCCATGGCGGCGGTCACGGCCATGGCGGTGAGCGTCTGCTCGCTGATCGGCGTGTCGCGGACGCGGCCTGGGCCGAATTCGCCCAGAAGATCCTTGGTCACCTTGAAGACGCCGCCATAGGTGGCGATGTCCTCGCCGAACAGCCAGACCATCGGATCGCGGGTCATTTCCTCGCGGAGCGCCCGGTTGAGGGCTTCGGCGTAGCGCAGGCTGGTCATGACAGGGCCACCGAATGCGGATTGCTGGCGGGATGGGGCTCGAAGACCGGGAAGGGATCGGACAACGCGGTCTCGAAGGCGTCGCGCACCTCGGCCTCGGCCTCGGCGGTCAGCGCGTCGAGCCGGGCGGCGCCGACTTCGGCGGCGAGCACGTCCCAGGTGCGGCGGATCGGATCCTTGTCCGCCCAGGCCGCCATCTCGTCGGCGCTCTGGTAGCCGCCCATGTCGCTCGTGGAAAAGCCGGTCATCCGGTAGGTGCGGCATTCGACGAGGCTCGGCCCCTCGCCGCGCCGCGCCCGGGCGACCGCATCGGCGATCGTGCGGTAGACGACCACGGCGTCGTTGCCGTCGATGGTGACGCCCGGCATGCCGTAGCCGGCGGCGCGCACCGACAGGGTCTCGATCGACGACTGCTTCTCGGCCGCAACGGTGAGGCCATAGGCGTTGTGCTCCAGCACGAACACGACCGGCAGCGCCCACAGGGCGGCGATGTTCATCGCCTCGTGGCAGATGCCGGTCTGGGCCGCGCCGTCGCCGAAGATGCACATGGCAACGTCGTCGAGCTTCTTCAGCTGGATCGCCGCCGCCATGCCGGTGGCGGCGGGAATGCCGGCGCCGACGATGGCGTTGCCGCCGATCAGGCCGTGGTCGATGTCGGCGACCAGCATGTGCCCGGCTCGGCCGCCGCAGCAGCCGGTGGCGCGGCCGAAGATCTCGGCGACGATGGCGCGGGTGGAGAGCCCCTTGCCGACATAGTTGGCGTGGCCGCGGTGGGTGCTGGTCAGAAGATCGGTCGGCCGCAGCATGGCGGTGGCGGCAACGCCCACCGCCTCCTGCCCGTCGCAGCAGTGGATCGGCCCGCGGGTCTTGCCCTGGCGGTGCATCTCGCGCAGGGCCTCCTCGAGGCGGCGCACGACCACCATCTTGCGGAAGATTTCCAGATGCTCCTCGATCGAGGGCGCGTTGGCGAGGCTTGGGTCCGGCATGGGCGTCTTTCGCAAGGCGGTGGCGGCGGTCAGCGGTTGTCCTTGAGCAGGGTCTCGGCCGCGATGAAGCCCCAGGTCAGGTTGGGGCCGATGGTGGTTCCCGCGCCAAGCGCCCGGGTGCCGATCGGATTGGCCATGGTCAGGCCGGCGGCGTAGAGCCCGGCGACGACGCTGCCGTCGGGGCGCAGGGCCTGGCCCTTCTCGTTGGTGGCGACCCCGCCCTTGGTGCCTATGATCGAGCGGTTGAAGGTGAGCGCGAGGAAGGGGCCGACCTCGATCGGTTTCAGCTGAACGGCGGTGCCGCCGAATTTCTTGGCCTCCCACTTGCTCTCGCCGCGCTGGAAGTCCGCGTCGTGGCCTTTCGCGCAGAAGCCGTTGAAGCGGGCGACGCTTGCCTCCAGCTCGGCCGCCGGCAGCCCGATCCGGCCGGCAAGGTCGGCGATCGTGTGGCCCCGGACGATCCAGTCCGGCTCGTAGCGCGCATACCAGCGGAACATCAGCGAGGTCTTCGGGAAGCGGCTGTCGGCGATCACCCAGGCCGGCAGGTGGATGCCCTCCCCGGTCTCCGGATCACGGCGGTCGAGTTCCTCGCCGACGTTGTAGTCGCATTCGGACACGAAGCGCCGGCCGTGGCGGCCGACGAGGATCGAATGCGGCTCGCCCTGGAAGACCATCGGCAGGCCGTGGCGCCGGCCCTCGTAGCGGGTCGGCAGGCAGGGGAAGACGTTGGCCTGGTCCATGCGGGTCAGCGCCGCGCCGGCCGCCTCGGCCATCACATGGGCATCGCCCTCGTTGCCGGCCGGGCCGCCGATCCGGTCGAAGGGGCCGGGAAAATGCGCGGCGCGCATCGCCTCGTTCCAGTCGAAGCCGCCGGCCGCGAGCACCACGCCCCTTGACGCCGCCACGCGGCGGCGCCGGGCGCCCTGCTGGAAGACGACGCCGGTGACGCCGCCGGCCTCGTCGGCGACGAGTTCGAGGCCGCGCGCGCCGGTCTCGATGCGACAGCCGGCGTCGAGGCAGCCCTTGAGCAGGCCGGTCATCAGCGCGTTGCCCTGCCCGCGGATGCCCGTCAGCAGACGCCAGGCGAGCTTCGGCCACAGCTTCAGGCCGGCGCGGATCGGCGTGTGATAGGGGTCGGCGGACAGCATCTCCTGATAGCTGAAGATGTGCGGCAGCGTGGAGCGGCGCAGCTTCCTTGCCAGCGGACCGAGCAGGCGGCGCGAGATCGGTTCGGGTGACACCATCCGCCCCTTCGCCTTGCCGCCGGGGCGCTCGGCCATCGGGTCCGGCTCGTCGGTGAGGCGGAATTTCAGCGGTGTGGCGCTTTCGACGAAGGCCAGCATGCGCGGCGCGGTCTCGGCAAAGGCCTGCCAGCGCTTGTCCTCGGCCTCGCGCCAGCTTTCCGGCGAGGCCGAGCGCAGGTATTCGAGCGCCTCGGCGGGGCTGTCGGCAAGGCCGGCGGCGGCGGCATGGTGATTGGCCGGAATCCAGCGCCCGCGCCGGACATGGCACTGGTGCCGCCGAGCTTGTCGGTCTTCTCGAGGATCAGGACCTTGAGGCCGCCGGTCGCGGCCTTCAGCGCCGCGCTGGCGCCGGCACTGCCCGAGCCGACCACGACGACGTCATAGTGCTCGTCGAAGCGGACGGCGGACGCTGCGTCCGCCTCTGCCGGTTCCTGATCGAGCATCGATCCGCACTCCCTGTTTGCAGTGTGTCGCAACAGTCCGGCGGGCAGTCTGCCGAAGATCGATCAATGTGTCTACTAATGTGTATGCACTATTTTTCGTCAAGGCATGCGCCCGTCGCGGCGGCGTTCCGGACGCTGCCGCGCAGGGCTTGTTTCGGGGGCGAATGCGCTGCAATCCCGGAAGGGCAAGCCTCAGCTGGCGCGTCCGGCCGCGGCGGCGACGAAGGCCGTGATCAGCGGATGCGGGGCGTCGCGGCGAGAGGAGAGTTCCGGATGGCCCTGCATGCCCGTGTAGAAGGGATGATCGCGATGCTCGACCGCATCGACGATGCCGCCGGTGGCATCGGTGGCGCCGACGGCCAGCCCGCTGCCGTCGAGCGGGCCGACGAGACCGGGCGCCAGCCGGTAGCGGTGGTTGCAGAGCACGGTCGGCGCCGCGCCCAGCAGCGCCGCGATCCGTGTGCCCGGCTGCGCGCGGATCGTGGCCTCGCCCAGACGATAGACCGGCAGACCCGGCGTTCCGGCCATCGGCACGAAGGTCTTGATCGGCGCGTCCGGATCGGCCTCCTCGAGATTTGCCGCCTCGAAACCCGGCGTGCGCCGCGCCACCGCCGTCGACATCGACTGCATGCCGAGGCAGAGGCCGAGGGTCGGCAGGCCGGCATCGAGGCCCGCGCCCGCCGCAAGGATCTGCCCGGTCACGTTGCCCATGTCCGAGCCGCCGGGCAGCAGGACGCCGCCGACCTCGCGCGCCGCCTGCGCAAAGTCGTCCGCGGACTGCAGCTTCGGATCGAGGAACACCAGCGTCAGATCGAGGCCGAGCGCATCGGCGGCGTCGGCGAGCGCGGCGATGTTGGCCGGATAGGCCTCGCGCTGGTCGTGCTCACTCCCTACCAGTGCGATCCGCACGGCACCCGTCTTCGGCGAGACATCGGCTAGCGGCATATCCACACGGCCATAGCGATCGCGGGTGACCGTGGCGAGGACCGCCCCGGATGCCTCGCCGACGACGGCGAGATCCGCACCCTCGCCTGGCACGCGCACCGCGAAATGGCGCATGTCCACGCCGGCCCGCCCTGCCAGACCAGTCACCTCGGAAAGATGATCCTCGCTCTGCGGATCGCCCGGCCGGTGCGCCAGGACCACGTCGCCGGCCAGCGCCGCGGCAACCGTCTCGTCCGCCGTCGACCGGGCGGAGAGATCCAGCCCCAGCCGCTCCGCCCACAGAAGGCCGCTCGCCACGAGCTGGCCGCAGCGGGTCACGTGCTGGAAGGCGTCGGCGTGGCGGGCGAGATCGAAGCCGACCGGGCCGTGGACGAGGCGGGCGCCGATGGCCTTGCACAGCGCGGCGGCGGCAGCGCCGTGAAGGGCCGGTTCACCGGTTGCGTGGTGGACGACGAGCAGGGACATGGCGCGCGGCTCCGATCACATTTTTCGCTTCAATCCGTACAATGGCTAACGCAGTCGCCCGCCCCTCTCAAGCGGCGCTGCGCACAAAGATTGGCTTGTGTTGCCCGAAATTTCCGCAGGCTTCGTCCTGTTGCCAGAATTGCACTTTGTGTATGTATAAGTACAAAACTGCTCGCAACGCGGAGACCTGTGCCATGTCCCGATCCCCTCTCGCGCCGCGGATGGCCCGCGTCCGCCCCTCGCCCACGGCGGCGATTTCCGACACGGTGCGGGCGCTGGCGGCGCGCGGCATTCCGGTGATCAACCTCGGCGAGGGCGAGCTCGACTTCGATACGCCGGCGCCGATCAAGGCGGCGGGCATCGCCGCCATCGAGCGCGGCGAGACCAAATACACCGCCGTCGCCGGCACCGCGGCGCTCAAGGCTGCGATTGCCGCGAAGTTCCGGGACGACAACGGCCTCGCCTATGCCGCCGACGAGATCATCGCCGGCAGCGGCGCCAAGCAGCTCATCTTCAACGCCCTGCTCGCCACCGTGTCGGACGGCGACGAGGTGATCGTGCCGGCGCCCTACTGGGTGTCCTATCCGGACATGGTGGCGCTGTGCGACGGCACCCCGGTGATCGTGCCCTGCCGCGCCGAGGCTGGCTGGAAGCTGACGCCAGAAACGCTTGCCGACGCAATCACGCCCCGCACCCGCTGGCTGATCCTGAACTCCCCGAACAACCCCACCGGCGCGGTCTATTCGGAAGACGAGATCGCGGCGCTGACCGCCGTACTCCGCGACCATCCCCATGTGCTGGTGATGGCCGACGACATCTACGAGCATGTCCGCCACGACACCGGCTTTGCCACGCCCGCCGCCGTGGCGCCGGACCTGAAGGACCGCACGCTCACGGTCAACGGCGTCTCCAAGGCCTATTCGATGACCGGTTGGCGGATCGGCTATGCCGGCGGCCCGGCCTGGCTGATCGCGGCGATGACGACGCTGCAGTCCCAGAGCACGTCCAACCCGAGCTCGGTCTCGCAGGCGGCCACCATCGCCGCGCTGGAAGGCTCGCGCGGCTTCATGAACGACTGGCTCGCCCGGCTGAAGACCCGGCGGCAGATCGTGCTGGACATGGTCGACGCCACGGACGGCCTCACCTGCGACACGCCGGAGGGCGCCTTCTATGCCTTCGTCGGCTGCGGCGGACTGATCGGCCGGCGCACGCCCGCAGGGAGGATTCTCGCCGACGATCTTGGCGTTGCGACCTATCTGCTCGAGGAGGCGCATGTGGCCATGATCCACGGCGCGGCCTTCGGCGCCTCCCCCAACCTGCGCATCGCCTATGCGGTCGACGACGCGCAGCTTGCCGAGGCCTGCCGGCGGATCGCCGCTGCCTGCGGCCGGCTCCAGGCGGTGGCCGCCGCCGAGTAAACGGACTGTCCGGCTGGCATCGCTATGTCCATTCGGATATATCGATAGACCATTCGGCTGGCCCGGCGGGCGGTCTGTCGCGGCAAGGGCGGTGCAAGTCGCCGCCGCGTCGAACGTCTACCGGGAGCAAGGACCGCAGCGCGCGGTCTTGCCCTGCCGACGTCGGAAGCCGCCCATGCTCGTCCGCCATCTCCACTATTTCGTCGCCCTTGCCCGCGAGAAGCATTTCGCCCGCGCCGCCGAGATCTGCCATGTGGCGCAGCCGACGCTGTCGGCGGCGATCCACAAGCTGGAAGAGGAACTCGACGTCCGCCTGATCGTGCGCGGCAACCGCTTTCGCGGCCTCACCTCCGAGGGCGAGCGGCTGCTGGTCTGGGCGCAGCAGATCCTCACCGACTACGACGGCCTGCGCGACGATCTCGCCGGCCTGCGGCGCGGCCTGTCCGGCCGGCTGCGGCTCGGCGTCGTGCCGGCGGCGATGCCGCGGATTGCCGAGATGACCGGCCGGTTCCACCTCGCCCACCCGGCTGCCACCGTCGACATCGAGACCATGACCTCGCGGGCGATCCAGCGCGGGCTGGAGGCCTTCGAGATCGACGCCGGCGTCACCTATCTCGACAACGAGCCGCTCGACCATGTCCGCCGCGTGCCGCTCTACCGCGAGACCTACGTGTTCGCGACCGGGGCGGACGGCCCGCTCGGGGCGCGGTCGTCGATCACCTGGGCGGAGGCGGCCGAAACCCGGCTGTGCCTGCTCGGTCCCGACATGCAGAACCGGCGGATCATCGACCGGGTGGCGGCCGGCATCGGCCTCACCATCCGCCCGGCCGTCACCTGCAGTTCTTATCTCGGCATCTGCTCGCACCTGCGCGGCGGCGGCTGGTCCAGCATCGTGCCGCACACCTTCCTTGATGCCTTCGGCGAAGCTCCGGCGTCGTCCTCATCCCGCTGGTGGAGCCGACCCATTCGCAGGAGATCGGCCTCGTCGTCTCCGACCGCGAGCCGCTGTCGCCGATGGCGCGGGCGCTGCTGACGCTGATGACGAGGTCCGACAAGCGCCCCGCGTCCGCCCCGCCGCGATCGATCGCGGCGATCGCGTCCTCGAAGACTTTCATCTGAAGCAGGCCGTTCCCGGCCTTCCGAAAATGCCTTTCGGCGGCTAAGCCGCCGCGGCGTTCATCCGCGCCCGTGCCTCGCGCACATCGCGCGCCGGCGGTTGCCCGAACATCCGCCCATACTCGCGCGTGAACTGCGGCACGCTTTCATAACCGACGGCGTAGGCGGCATCGCTGATCGCCTCGCCCAGGGACAGCATCCGGCGCCGGGCCTCGATCAGGCGGAGCTGCTTTTGAAACTGCAGGGGCGTCAGCGACGTGATGCTGCGGAAGTGGACGTGGAAGGCGGAAAGGCTCATGCCGGCGGCCTTCGCCAGGGCTTCGATCCGCACCGGCTCGGCAAAACGCGTTCGCAGCAGCGCAACCGCGCGCGCGACCCGCTGGGCGTGGCTGTCGGTCACGCCCAGCGCCCGGATGGCGCCGCCATGACGGCCGACGAGCAGCCAGTAGTGCAGTTCGCGGCTGAGTTGCGGCCGAGCACCGCCAGCGTCTCCGGCCGATCGAACATCCGCAGGAGGCGCAGCGCCGTGTCCGCGATCTCCGCTTCGGTCGGATCGACCCGCACCGGCTGGGCGGCCTCGAACGGTGCCGGGCCGATCTGACGACGAGGTCGCCGATGAGCGCCGGATCGAGTTCGAGCACCAGCGAATAATAAGGCAAGACCCTGCTGGCGCGCGTGATCTGGCTGACGGTCGGCACGTCGGTGGTGATGAGGAGGGACTCGCCGGCCCCGAAATCGAAGGTGCGGCTTCCCATCGTCACCCGCTTGCCGCCTTGAAGGACCAGGGCGACCAGCGGTTTCGAGATCGCATATTGCAGCATGGTCGGCGCCGTCTCGCGCAGGATCACCAGCCCGTCGATCGGGGTGGCGGCAACGCCATTCCGATCGGCGTGGGCATCTGCGTAGCGGCGGGCGTGGTCGAGCAGCGGATCGGTCATGCGGATTTCATACGGGGAAACGTACCTGGCTGACAAGACGGCAGGAGAATCGGGCAAGAATTCCGGATGATCGCGCAACAGGTACAGGTCGGGTGGCCGCATAAGGATGTCGCAACAACGGAGGCATCCATGACCACCATCTCTCTCGTGACCGGCGGCAGCCGCGGCCTTGGCCGCAACACCGCCCTCAGCATTGCCCGCCACGGCGGCGACGTGATCCTCACCTATCGCAGCGGCAAGAATGATGCGGACGCGGTCGTTGCCGCGATCGAGGCCATGGGCCGCAAGGCCGTGGCACTGCAGCTCGACACCGGCACCGTTTCGACCTTCCCGGCGTTCGTCGAGTGCCTGCGCGGCGCGCTGACGACCACCTGGGGCCGCACCACGCTCGACCACCTCGTCAACAATGCCGGCCATGGCGAGATGGCCGACTTTGCCGCCACCACCGAAGAGCAGTTCGACAGGCTGTTCGACGTCCACGTGAAGGGCGTGTTCTTCCTGACGCAGGCGCTGCTGCCGGTGCTGGCCGATGGCGGGCGCATCATCAACTTCTCGTCGGGCCTGACCCGGGTGTCGTTTCCGGGATTCTCGGCCTATTCGGCCGCCAAGGGCGCGGTGGAGATCCTGACGGTCTACATGGCGAGGGAACTGGGCAGCCGCGGCATCACCGCCAATGTCGTCGCCCCCGGCGCGATCGAGACCGACTTCCTCGGCGGCGCGGTGCGCGACATCCCCGACTACAACCAGGCCTTTGCCGGCATGACGGCGCTCGGCCGCGTCGGCCTGCCCGACGACATCGGCCCGATGGTCGCGAGCCTGCTCGGTCCCGACAATCGCTGGGTCACCGGTCAGCGCATCGAGGTGTCCGGCGGACAGACGATCTGACCCGGAGGGCGGCGGCCGGGCTCGGCATCGGTCCGGCCGCCCCCTGCGTCCCGCCGCGATCGATCGCGGCTATCGCGCCTTCAAGGACTTTCATTTGAAAGAGGCCACTCCAGCCGCCTAAGGTCTGACCGTCCGGTGACGAGATCAACGCACCGACAGGATAATATCCGGCCCCATCGTCACGGATGCCGGCAGATCAACGGCAACAGACGGCAAGACCACCCGGCGCGCGCGGCATCCCCGTTCGCGGACGGTACCTGCTTGCCGCATCAACGGAGGAAACATCATGGCCAAGGTTGTCTGCGTTCTCTACGACGATCCGGTGGACGGCTATCCGACGTCTTACGCCCGTGACGATCTGCCGAAGATCGGCGCCTATCCCGGCGGCCAGACCCTGCCGACCCCGAAGGCGATCGACTTCCAGCCCGGCAGCCTGCTCGGCAGCGTCTCCGGCGAACTCGGCCTGCGCAAGTACATCGAGTCGCTCGGTCATGAATTCCTGGTGACCTCCTCCAAGGACGGCCCCGACAGCGAACTGGAAAAGCACCTGGCCGACGCCGAGGTGGTGATCTCCCAGCCGTTCTGGCCGGCCTATCTCACCGCGGAGCGCATCGCCAAGCGCCGAAGCTGAAGCTGGCGCTCACGGCCGGCATCGGCTCCGACCATGTCGACCTGCAGGCGGCGATGGACCGGGGCGTCACCGTCGCGAGGTCACCTACTGCAACTCGATCTCGGTGGCCGAGCATGTGGTGATGATGATCCTCGGCCTCGTGCGCAACTACATCCCCTCCTACCAGTGGGTGATGAAGGGCGGCTGGAACATCGCCGACTGCGTCGCCCGCTCCTATGATGTGGAAGGCATGCATGTGGGCACCGTCGCCGCCGGCCGCATCGGCCTTGCGGTGCTGCGCCGGCTGAAGCCCTTCGACATGCATCTCCACTATTACGACCGGCATCCCCTGCCCGAGCATGTGGAAAAGGAGCTGAACCTCACCTGGCACCCGACGGTGGAAAGCCTCGTGAAGGCCTGCGACGTGGTCACGCTCAACTGCCCGCTCCATCCGGAGACCGAGCACATGATCGACGAGGCCATGCTGAAGAACTTCAAGCGCGGCTCCTATCTCGTCAACACCGCCCGCGGCAAGCTCTGCGACCGCGACGCCATCGCCAAAGCGCTCGAGGACGGCCAGCTTGCCGGATACGCCGGCGACGTCTGGTTCCCGCAGCCGGCCCCGCAGGACCATCCGTGGCGCAGCATGCCCCACCACGGCATGACCCCGCACATCTCCGGCACCTCGCTCTCGGCCCAGTCCCGCTACGCCGCCGGCACCCGCGAGATCCTCGAATGCTTTTATGAGGGCCGCCCGATCCGCGACGAATACCTGATCGTCGACGGCGGCAAACTCGCCGGCACCGGCGCCCACTCCTACAGCGCGGGCAATGCGACCGGGGGCTCGGAAGAGGCCGCGAAGTTCAGGAAGGCCGGCTGAGGCCGGGGTGTTTTGGACGGACCGCAACGAGAGGGGCGCCGGAGCGATCCGGCGCCGCTTTGCGTGGGGGGACGAACGGGATTGTCTTCGGACGGAACGGGGACGAGCGATTGCGGGCTGGTGGATCTCGGAGAGCGCGTTGGGATGGGGCGAGACAGCGCGACGAGGCAAGGACAGACCGGACAGGATTCAGCCCCTCTACCGTCTTCGCCGGGCTTGACCCGGCGACCCAATAGCCGCGCGACATCCGGCGTGGCCGGATGGAAAACTTCCGCAGATCAACCACTTGGGGCACGGGCTGAGGAGAGGCCATTGGGTTGCCGGGTCAAGCCCGGCAAAGACGAAAAGAGAGGCTGCGAGAAAGAACGCGCGTCCTCATCTGCCTCCACCCCCGCCCTCACCCCGGAAACAGCCGCCGATCCCAATACACCGGCCGGTGCAGGTCCGCCGTGATCCGGGAGAACTCCGGATGGCGCGGGTTGATCAGCACATTCTGCTCGACGCGGGTGACGACGCTCGGCACGAGCAGGATCGCGCTGCGCGCCTGCTTCGCCCAGGCCTCGCCGAAGTCCTTGCTGACCGTCGCCGGCATTGCATCCCATCCCGGAAGCGCGGGCTCGGAAAACACCTCGTAGGAGAGCCCGACCGGCAGCGTGATCGTCACGTAATGCTGGTGCGGCGGCAGTTGCCCGCTGCCGTGGACGAGCTTTTCCAGGAGCGCGGTCGAATACTGCAGGCTGGCGTAGATCAGCGGGCTGCCGGGGGTGTTCCAGCGGCCGGGCGCGATCGTGGAGCCCGTCGCGTCGAAGATCGGCCAGGCGCCGCGCGGGTCGCCGATGCGCCAGGCGGTCAGCGTCCGGTCCAGAACCTGCGCGATCAAGCGGCGGTGCCGTATTTCAGGCGACCGAGAATCCCGAGCACCAGTTCGGCGCCGATCTCGCTGCGGATGACCACGTCGACCGGCCGGGCGTCCTCCAGCATCGCATGCGGCCGGAACAGGAAGCCGCGCGCTGCCTCGGGCGTCTCCCATACGTCGAGCGCGAGGCTCCACACCCGCGCGAGGCGTGCGACACGGGTGCCCTCGTCCGCAGACAGCACCCCGCCCGCCTTGCGCCGCGCCAGGGTTGCCCGCGGCACGATGTCGAACCTGAACCGGCTGTCGCCCGGCGCCAGCAGCGCCGACACGCGGTCCAGCGCATCGATCGACAGCCCCTCCTCGATCCGGGTCATCAGCGCGAAGGGAGAGGCGGTTTCCTGCTTTCGCGCGGGAATGCCGAGCACGTCGGCGACGGTGGTCAGCGCATGCATGGGAGGCCTCCGGGTCTCATGTGAGGAGAACATTAGTCTCAGATGGACGGAACAGCAAGCGGTGATCTTGAAACGAAAGGAGGCGCCCGAAGGCGCCTCCAAAACGAAT
>NZ_MCRJ01000025.1 GCF_001720135.1 Methylobrevis pamukkalensis | reverse complement strand
GGGTCGCACGTTCGAGAGCCCGGACGACTTCCTCGATCTGCCCGCACGGCAGTGGACCGAGATCGCGGTGATGCTCGATCCGGACGAGCCGCGATTCTACATCGACGATGTGCTGATGGCGGTTCATCCCGAGGGGGCGTCGCAGATCAGGCTCCGCGCCGTGGCGGGGCCGCTTCTGATCGCGCGGATCGCGATCGAGCGTCGCAGCGCGACGGAACTGCCCGATCTCGGCCCGATGACCCCGGCCGGCCCGACGCCCTACCGATACCGCTGGGAGACGCATCCGCACAGCATCTACCAGATGATGCTGCGAGCCCATCTGACCGTCGAACTCGCAGACCACCATCCTGAGGCCCTGGCCCTCGTCCCGCGCATCCGGGCCATTGCCGGACGCCTCCTCTCCGCCGTTGCAAGCTGGCCCATCTGGCACCCCTCTCAGCGCGACGTGCCGGGCAAGGACGACTGGGACTGGAACAACTGGTCCAACGGCCTCACGGGCGGCATCCTCGCGCTCTGTGCGTCGATCCTGGACCGGGAGACCGATGACAGGCTCCGGCAGATCTTCACGGAGCGGCAGACCCGCTGGATCGCATCCCGGGCCTTTCCAACCTTCCGGCACTGGCTGCGCCGCTCGACCAACCACGGCATCGTCATCCTTGCGTCCCACCTGATCGGCGCGAGCATCTTCGGCCTCGAGACGCAGCCCGAGAATGCCGACGCCGAGACGAAGCTTGTCACCGTTCTCGAGGGCAGCCTGCAGGACGGGAGCTACATCGAGGGGCTCGACTACTACCGGTTTGCCGTCGAGCACGTCTTCACCGCGATGTGGGTGCTGGCGCGTGCCGCAGGCTCGGAATGGCCGACCTACGCGGCCGAGCGGCTCGGCTTCATGCGGCCGGTCCCGAAGTTTCTCGTCGCCGGAACCGCCGCCTCCGGCAAGCCCTGGGCGGCGTTCGGCGACAACCATCTCAGGCACTGGAACAGGACGTCGAGCCTGCGCTTTGCCGCCGCGATCGGCGGCCTTCCGGAGGGTGCGTTCCATCTGCCGCTGCGGCCGCGCCCGGTCGAAGCCAACGCCGTTCTTGCCCGGCAGCTCGATCCCCTCCCGGCCTTTCGGCCGAGCAAGGTCGGCAGCCGACTCACCACATTCGAGGCCAACGAACTGGCCGTCGTCGAATTCTTTACCGACGGTCGCCGGTCGGGCGGCCTGTTCGTGGCCGGATCGACCCATCAGACGACGCACAATGCGCGGCACGACTGCGGCGGCTTTGCCTTCGAGGTCGATGGCAAGCCTGTGGTGTCGATCCATCGACGCGAGGGCTTCGACGGCGCCAATTGCGTCGCCCCCCTCCGCGATGGCCTGATCGTCGCGCCGTCGCTGCGGCGAAGTTCCAGCGGGCATCTCTCGGGCCTGTCGCTGGAGAAGGGCGTGCACCTGATCCGCACGAGCTACACACCGAGCCGCAGCGAGCGTCAGGATTTCGGGCTGGCGCTGGTCCGGCGCCTGTTCGTGATCGTCCGCGACCCGGTGCCCCGGCTGTTCATCCTCTCGTCCTGCAAGGTCGATGCGGGCTTCGATGCGGCCTGCACCTTTCATGTGGCGCGCCACGGCGACTATTCGGTCTCGACCTTTGATGCGGACACCGGCGCCGAACTCCGTCCCACCCTCCAGCGCGACCTCACGGTCTTCGTGCCGTCGGCCCCGGCTCGCCCGGTTCGCCGCTTCATCTCCTGCATCCTGCCGGCGGGCGATCGGTCTCCGGCGATCTGGCGGAAGGATGGTCTGCACCTGACGGCCCTGCCCCATGTGCCGGTGATTCCCCTGCGGGACAATCTCGCGTGGCCTGAGGCTGCGGGCGCGTCCATCGGAGCGGGAGAGCATGCCGACGAGGCCGGAGTCGAGGCTGACGCGCGCTGAGGATTCGGTGAGGACCGGTCTCATCCACCCCTGTCGCCGTCGCTCGGGACGCGGCATTGCTGCTGCGCCAGGCGCGCGAACAGCAATTTTGCCGGAGTTCCGCCCCCTCGGCGGGCCGCGGAAAAATCTCCCAACACGGCGCTTGACTAGTTCGCGGTCCTGTCATACTCAAGCGCCACGCCAGCGGTGACACACCGCACGGCGGCGAGCGGGGGTGTAGCTCAGTCGGTTAGAGTGCCGGCCTGTCACGCCGGAGGTCGCGGGTTCGAGCCCCGTCACTCCCGCCATTTTCTTCCCTGATATCAGGAAGATGCGAAACAGACTTCGAGCCATGCTTGAAGGCTGGTTTTTGCATGTCTGGATCCTGCCGCAGACATGCGCGCCGTCCGTGGCCAACAAGCCGCGGTGCCCGACCTGCGTGGTCGGCGACCTTCCGGCGGGCTGTCGCCGGGGCGGCGGAGGCCGCCGCGGCCGGCCCGGTCTGCCCGGGCCGGAACCGCTGCCTCCCGGTCAGGGGCGCGCGCGCGAATCGGCGATCGCCTGCTTCAGCCCCGCCGCGTCCATCACGCCCGGAAACACGAAGCTCTCGACCACCAGCGCCGGCGTACCCGGAAAGCCGAAGCGTCGCCCTGCTGGCCGTTGCGGGCAAGATGCGCATCGATTTCCTTGCCGTGGCGTTCGAGATCGGCGCGCAGGCGCGCCAGATCGAGACCGGCCCCTTGCAGCACCTTCTCCACAACCGCCTCCGAGAGCTTGCCCTTGTGCTCCATCAGGCTCTCATGGGCGCGGGCGTAGCCGCCCTGAAAGGCCGCTGCGAGAGCCATGCGCGCGGCATGCTCCGACACAGGGCCGAAGATCGGCCACTCCTTCATCACCAGCCGGACCTTGCCGTCGTCGTTGACCACTTTCATCAGCTCGGGCCGCATCTTCTTGCAGTAGCCGCACTGGTAGTCGACATACTCGACAATGGTGACATCGCCGTCCGGGTTTCCGAGCACCGGCGCCGCGGGATCGCGCAGCACCGCCTCGCGCGTCAGCCCGCCGCCGGTGGCCTGCTGGGCCGCTGCCGGCAGGACCGGGGCGGCAGCGAGGGCAAGCGCGACGAACAGGGCAGCAAGGGTCTTCATCAGGGGCACATCCTTCGGGTTGGTTGCCCCGTCATAGGACGATGCCGGCCGGAGGGCCATTCACAAGCAGGTCAGCGGAGATCCGGCCGGAGCGGCCCGGCGCTCATCTCCACCTGACGCGGCGCCTTGTCAGGCGCGTCGTCACAGCCGAACGGATGAAGGCGGCCGCGCGCGGCACGAGCCGCAGTGAAAGATTTCGGTGAGAGGGCTCAGGGCGTTGCCGGGCACGGCGATGGTGGGCGGTGAGAGACTCGAACTCCCGACATCCTCGGTGTAAACGAGGCGCTCTACCAACTGAGCTAACCGCCCCTGCCCCAACGTCGCATGCCCTTTGGGGACGGGTGACACCTTCCGGCATCCCGTGCCGGCGACCTGAAGCCCCGCAGCGCCAGGACCCGCATCCGTTTATGCGCTCGCCGTCGGCCACGCAATAAAAAAGGATGGCACCCGTGGGGTGCCATCCGTACCGGACGGGCAACGGTGCCCGTGCCGGACATCTTGCAGGAGATCGACCCCGATCCGCCGGCGCCACGAGCCGATTTCCGGCCGGGGAGCGCGCGCGACGCGGGGCGCGACGCCTCAGCCGTTGACCGCGTCCTTGAGGCCCTTGCCGGCGCGGAACTTCGGCTGCTTGGAAGCCGGGATCTGGATCGTCTCGCCGGTCTGGGGATTGCGGCCCTCGGTCGCGGCACGCGAGGTGACGACGAAATTGCCGAAACCGACGATGCGAACCTCGTCGCCCGTCTTCAGCGATTCCGTGATCGCATCAAACAGGGCGTCGACGGCCTGACCGGCCTGGGCCTTGGTCAGCGTGGCCTTTTCGGCGACCTGGGCGATCAAATCGTTCTTGTTCATCCTGAGCATTCCTTTTGTCGTTTGTGAAGGGGCCGGGCCCCCCGGCCGGCCTGCACCTCGCCGGCGACACTCATCAGAAACGGACCGAAATGCAAGAGGCGAAACCGAAATTTTTCCCGGATTTCCGCTGATTCAGCACAAAAACAGCTTCGCTCCGAACGGGCGTTTCATATCGCTCCGATCGTCAACGGTTCATAAACCAGCCGTGATTTGCCCGCCCCTGCCCCTTGACGGGCGACAGCAAAAAGGGCCCGGACAGTGTCCGGGCCCTCTTGTGCCGTAGCAGGACCGCATCGGTCAGTGGGCGACAACGCTGCCGCTGTCCTCGTCCACCACCACGGGGGTCGCCGTCGTCACCGCCGGCTCCGTCCAGGTGATGGGCTCGGGAACGCGCACCAGGGCATGGCGCAGCACCTCGTCCATCCGCGCGACCGGAACGATCTCGAGACCGCTCGTCACGTTCTCCGGGATGTCCGCCAGATCCTTGGCGTTCTCCTCGGGGATCAGCACCTTCTTGATGCCGCCGCGGTGGGCAGCCAGAAGCTTCTCCTTGAGGCCGCCGATCGGCAGCACCCGGCCGCGAAGGGTGATCTCTCCGGTCATCGCCACATCCTTGCGGATCTGGATGCCCGTCATCACCGACACGATCGTCGTCACCATCGCGATGCCGGCCGACGGACCGTCCTTGGGCGTCGCGCCTTCCGGCACGTGCACGTGGATGTCCCTGCGGTCGAACAGCGGCGGCTCGATGCCGAAGTCCACCGCCCGCGAGCGGACGTAGGAGGCCGCAGCAGAGATCGACTCCTTCATCACGTCCTTAAGGTTGCCCGTCACCGTCATCTTGCCCTTGCCGGGCATCATGACGCCTTCGATCGTCAGCAGCTCGCCGCCGACCTCGGTCCAGGCAAGACCCGTGGCCACACCGACCTGATCCTCGCGCTCGGCTTCGCCATAGCGATAGCGCGGCACGCCGAGGTAGGTCTCGACCGTCTCGGGCGTGATCTCGACCGTGGTCTTGCCCTCGGTCATGAGGATGTCCTTGACGGCCTTGCGGGCCAGCGAAGCCATCTCGCGCTTGAGATTGCGCACGCCCGCCTCGCGGCTGTAGCGGCGGATCACGTGCCGGATCGCCTCGTCGTCAACGGTGAACTCGCCCGGCCGCAGGCCGTGGTCCTTCACCGCCTCGGGGATGAGGTGGGTCTTGGCGATCTCGACCTTCTCGTTCTCGGTGTAGCCGGCGATGCGGATGATCTCCATCCGGTCCATCAGCGGCGCCGGGATGTTGAGCGTGTTCGCCGTGGTCACGAACATCACGTCCGAAAGGTCGTATTCAACCTCCAGGTAGTGATCCATGAACGTCGAGTTCTGCTCCGGATCCAGCACCTCCAGCAGCGCCGACGAGGGATCGCCGCGGAAATCCATGCCCATCTTGTCGATCTCGTCGAGCAGGAAGAGCGGGTTGGACTTCTTCGCCTTCTTCATCGACTGGATGACCTTGCCGGGCATCGAGCCGATGTAGGTGCGGCGATGCCCGCGGATCTCGGCCTCGTCACGCACGCCGCCG
The DNA here is from genome assembly GCF_001720135.1 of Methylobrevis pamukkalensis. Taxonomy (GTDB): domain Bacteria; phylum Pseudomonadota; class Alphaproteobacteria; order Rhizobiales; family Pleomorphomonadaceae; genus Methylobrevis; species Methylobrevis pamukkalensis. Next base: position 31,948 of record NZ_MCRJ01000025.1, on the reverse strand, counting down.
AGCGACATGCGGACATATTCGCGACCCGTTGCCTTCGCGATCGACTTCGCCAGCGAGGTCTTGCCCACGCCGGGCGGGCCGACGAGGCAGATGATCGGACCCTTGAGCTTGTTCGCGCGGCTCTGCACCGCGAGATACTCGACGATCCGCTCCTTGACCTTCTCGAGACCGTAGTGATCCTCGGCCAGCACCTGCTCGGCGTAGGCGAGGTTGTTGCGCACCTTCGAGCGGTTCTTCCACGGGATGCCGAGCAGCCAGTCGAGGTAGTTGCGCACCACCGTCGCCTCGGCCGACATCGGGCTCATCTGCCGCAGCTTGCGCATCTCGGCCGTCGCCTTCTCGCGGGCCTCCTTGCTCAGCTTGGTCTTGGCGATCCGCTCCTCGAGCTCGGCGAGTTCGTCCTTGCCGTCCTCGCCGTCGCCGAGTTCCTTCTGGATCGCCTTCATCTGCTCGTTGAGATAGTACTCGCGCTGGGTCTTCTCCATCTGCCGCTTGACGCGGCTGCGGATGCGCTTTTCCACCTGCAGGACCGAGATCTCGCTTTCCATCAGCGACAGCACCCGCTCCAGACGCTCGGTGACCGAGGTCAGGGCGAGGATCTCCTGCTTTTCGGAGATCTTGATCGCGAGATGCGAGGCGATGGTGTCGGCAAGCTTGGAATAGTCCTCGATCTGGGTGATCGTTCCAAGGACTTCCGGCGAAACCTTCTTGTTGAGCTTCACGTAGTTGTCGAATTCGGACAGGACCGAGCGTGCCAGCGCCTCGACCTCGACCTCGTCGGACGGTTCGTCGGAGATGCGGACGGCATCCGCCTCGAAATATTCCTCGCGCGGCAGGTAGCGATCGATCCGGGCACGGGTCGAGCCTTCCACCAGCACCTTGACGGTGCCATCGGGGAGCTTCAGCAGCTGCAGCACGGTGGCGAGCGTGCCGACCGGATAGATCGCGGACGGCGCAGGGTCGTCCTCGGCGGCGTTCATCTGGGTGGCGAGCAGGATCTGCTTGTCGTCGCCCATCACCTCCTCGAGCGCGCGGATCGACTTCTCGCGGCCGACGAACAGCGGCACGACCATGTGGGGGAAGACCACGATGTCGCGCAGCGGAAGAACGGGATAGGTGCCCTTTTCGAGACCGGAGGGGGAGGTGTCGGTCATCGGTCGTGTTTCCTTTTTCCTGGCCCGCCGCGTTTCGATGTCGGGAGACAACATCGACCGCGACGGCCGACGCGGATCGCCGTGAACAGCGGGGCCGTTCGACGGGGCGCCGGATATGACGGAAAACGCAATACGCTGGCGGCTCCGGGCGGGGCCGCCGTGGCGGGCGCCCTCCGGCCTTGCGGCCCGGAGGACGTCCCCTCACATCTTGCGCTCCTTGCGGCGCATCCTACCAGATGTGCCGCAGGGAGCCGGCTTTCAAGAGCAGGCGACCGTGGCCGTTCAGGCCGTCGCCTCGGTCTCCCCGACGCGGTCCGCGTAGATGTAGAGCGGACGCGCCTTGCCATCGACCACTTCCGGGCTGATGGCGACTTCACGCACCCCGTCGAGGCCCGGAAGCTCGTACATGGTGTCGAGCAGGATGGCTTCCATGATCGACCGCAGGCCACGGGCGCCGGTCTTGCGCTCGATCGCCTTGCGGGCGATGGCACGCAGCGCCTCCTCGTGGAACGTGAGCTCCACGTCCTCCATCTCGAACAGGCGCTGATACTGCTTCACCAGCGCGTTCTTCGGCTCCGACAGGATCGTCACCAGCGCGGCCTCGTCGAGGTCCTCCAGCGTCGCCAGAACGGGCAGACGGCCGACGAACTCGGGAATGAGACCGAACTTGAGCAGATCCTCGGGCTCGACCTTGGCGAACAGCTCACCGGTGCGGCGATCCTCGGGCGCGACCACCTGGGCGCCGAAGCCGATCGAGGTCGACCGGCCGCGCTGGGAGATGATCTTCTCGAGGCCGGCGAAGGCGCCGCCGCAGATGAACAGGATGTTGGTGGTGTCGACCTGCAGGAATTCCTGCTGCGGATGCTTGCGCCCGCCCTGCGGCGGCACGGAGGCGACGGTGCCTTCCATGATCTTCAGCAGCGCCTGCTGGACGCCCTCGCCCGACACGTCGCGCGTGATCGACGGGTTGTCGGACTTGCGGCTGATCTTGTCGACCTCGTCGATGTAGACGATGCCGCGCTGCGCCCGCTCGACATTGTAGTCGGCCGACTGCAGCAGCTTGAGGATGATGTTCTCCACGTCCTCGCCCACGTAGCCGGCTTCCGTCAGCGTGGTGGCGTCGGCCATGGTGAAGGGGACGTCGATGATGCGCGCGAGCGTCTGGGCGAGCAGCGTCTTGCCGCAGCCGGTCGGCCCGATCAGCATGATGTTCGACTTCGCCAGCTCCACGTCCGTGTTCTTGGCGGCGTGGTTGAGGCGCTTGTAGTGGTTGTGGACCGCGACGGACAGGACCTTCTTCGCCTGCCCCTGGCCGATCACGTAGTCGTCGAGGACCGCGCGGATCTCGCCCGGCGTCGGAACGCCGTCGCGCGACTTGACGAGGTTCGACTTCGACTCTTCACGGATGATGTCCATGCAGAGTTCGACGCATTCGTCGCAGATGAAAACGGTCGGTCCGGCGATCAGCTTGCGGACCTCGTGCTGGCTCTTGCCGCAGAACGAGCAATAGAGCGTGTTCTTCGACTCGCCGCCGCTGACTTTGGTCATCAATCGGTTCCTGCTCGGTTGTCGGGCGTTTCCGCCCGCGCTCGTCCGGCTGTACGCGGGAGCGGCGGCGCCGTCTCCTCGCGTGTGCGACACCCGGATCTCGTGCCCAACCCTATACCCGATACAAATCACCCAGAGAGGGAGGAGATCATGTTGGGGTCCTAGGGATCAATATATACTTAACGATCGTCGTTGCCATGGCAGACCCCGCATTCCTGCGTAGCGGCCATGCGTCACCCCGGTGCCGGACCGCGTGTCGGCCGGCATCGGGACGGGCATGACGCCGCCCGGCCCCATGCAAGAACGATGCGCTGTCAGGCCTCAGCCCGCCGCCTCGGCCTCGAGCGCCGCACGAGTCTCGATGACCTTGTCGACGAGGCCGAATTCCCTGCCTGGTCGGCGGTCATGAAGTTGTCGCGCTCCAGCGCTTCCTCGATGGAATCGAGCGCGCGGCCGGTGTGCTTGACGTAGATCTCGTTCAGGCGGCGCTTGAGCTTCAGAATCTCCTGCGCGTGCAACATGATGTCGCTCGCCTGGCCGCGGAAGCCGCCCGACGGCTGATGCACCATGATCCGGGCATTCGGCAGCGAGAAGCGCATGTCCTTCTCGCCGGCCGCGAGCAGGAGCGAGCCCATCGAGGCCGCCTGGCCGATGCAGAGCGTGGAGATCTTCGGACGGATGAACTGCATCGTGTCGTAGATCGCCAGGCCCGACGTGACGATGCCGCCGGGCGAGTTGATGTAGATCGCGATTTCCTTGGTCGGATTTTCCGCCTCGAGGAACAGCAGCTGTGCCGAAACGAGGGTCGCGACGGTGTCCTCGATCGGACCCGTGATGAAGATGATCCGCTCCTTGAGGAGACGGGAGAAGATGTCGTAAGCCCGCTCGCCGCGATTCGTCTGCTCGACCACCATCGGCACCAGCGAGCTGGCATAGAATTCGACCGGATCCCTCATTCTTTCCTCGAATTTCTGTGGCCGATCCGCGACGCCGGTCCGGCTCGTCATCCAACTGTCGTGCGTCGGATCGTTACATCCCGCCGCCGCTCTTGGCTATCCCGAAGCCCTAAATATTGCGTGCAGCCGCCACTTGAAAGGGCGCGCAGGGCTGCAATGCGCACGCCCGAGAGATCGAGTCAGCAGGATGACGCCTGCACTTTGTGCAGCACAGAAATACGGCATCGACACTTTCGCAGGTCCGGAAACATGCTAGTCTCGTATTCCAGCGGGGTGATGAGAGATGCATCCGGCCGACCCTGCCGGAGGCCGTCACGCCCGGATCTGTTCCGGAGGTGCGATGCGATACCTTCCTGTTTCAGTCACGGCCGCCCTGCTGGCGGCAGTCCTCGTCCTCACGCCGGCGCAGGCGCAAGAGCCCGGGACCCAGGAGGCAGCGGCGATCCAGGGCGTGATCACCGCCCAGATCGACGCCTTCAGATCCGACGACGGCGCACGAGCGTGGTCCTTTGCCACGCCGATGCTGCAGAAGCAGTTCGCCGATCCCGACACGTTCATGACCATGGTCAAGGGCGGCTACAAGCCGGTCTACCGCCCGAAGTCGGTCGTGTTCGGCCGGCTGCGCGACGTGCCGGGCGGGCTGGTGCAGGAGGTGTTCGTGGTCGGCCCCGACGGCACCGACTGGACGGCGCTCTACGCGGTCGAACAGCAGGCCGACGGCAGCTGGCGGATCTCCGGCTGCCGGCTTGTGGAACAGCCGCGCCTCTCGGCCTGAGCCGACACGGCCTCACCGGAGGGACGCTCAGACGGCGGCGATGTCGCCGCGCGCCCAGCCGGCCTTGGTCTCCGCCACGAAGTCGGCATAGCGCCCGGCCTCGATCGCGTCGCGGATGCCCTGCATCAGGCTCTGATAGTAGGCGACATTGACCCAGGTCAGCAGCATCGCGCCGAGCGCCTCCTCGGCGCGCACCAGATGGTGCAGATAGGCGCGGGAATAGTCGCGCGCCGCAGGGCAGTCGCTGGCCTCATCAAGCGGACGCGGATCCTCCGCATGGCGCGCATTGCGCAGGTTGATCCGCCCGAAGCGGGTGAACACCTGGCCATGGCGGCCGGCCCGGGTCGGCATCACGCAGTCGAACTGGTCGACGCCGCGCGCGACACTCTCGACGATGTCGTCCGGCGTGCCGACGCCCATCAGGTAGCGTGGCCGGTCCTGCGGCAGCAGCGGGCAGACGATGTCCAGCATCTGCAGCATCACCGCCTGCGGCTCGCCGACCGCAAGGCCGCCGATCGAGAAGCCCTCGAAGGGCATCGCCGCAAGTTCGCGCGCCGAGGTCGCCCTGAGCTCCGCGTCGTCGCCGCCCTGGACGATGCCATAGAGCCCCTGCCCCTTGCCCGGCCCGCCCATCGCCTCGAACTTCGCGCGCGAGCGCGCCGCCCAGCGCAGCGACAGCTGCATCGCCCGGTCGATCTCCTTGCGCTCGGCCGGCAGGCGGATGCACTCGTCCAGCTGCATCTGGATGTCGGACCCGAGCAGGCCCTGGATCTCCACCGACCGCTCCGGGGTCATCTCGTGGCGCGAGCCGTCGATGTGGCTGCGGAAGGTGACGCCGGTCTCGGTCAGCTTGCGGATTTGGGCCAGCGACATCACCTGGAAGCCGCCGGAATCGGTCAGGATCGTGTGCGGCCAGCGCGCGAACTCGTGCAGGCCGCCAAGCCTCGCCACCCGCTCGGCCCCCGGCCGCAGCATCAGGTGATAGGTGTTGCCGAGGATGACGTCGCGCCGGTGGCGCGCACGTCGTCCATGAACATCGCCTTGACGGTGCCCTGCGTGCCGACCGGCATGAAGGCCGGCGTGCGCACCTCGCCGTGCGGCGTCGTGATCGTGCCGCGGCGGGCGGCGCCGTCGGTGGCGAGGAGGTCGAAGGCAAAGGGTGCGGTCATCGGGTCTTCAGCCGTGCGTCGGGCGCGGGATGGAGCAGGCTCGCATCGCCGTAGGAATAGAAGCGATAGCCCGAGGCGATCGCATGGGCATAGGCGGCGCGCATGGTGTCCAGACCGCAGAAGGCCGAGACCAGCATGAACAGCGTCGAGCGCGGCAGGTGGAAGTTGGTCATCAGCAGGTCGACCGCACGGAAGCGGTAGCCCGGCGTGATGAAGATGTCGGTCGGCCCGGCGAAGGGACGGATCACGCCGTCCGCGCCCGCGGCGCTCTCCAGCAGCCGCAGGCTGGTCGTGCCCACGGACACGACACGCCCGCCCGCCGCCCGCACCGCGTTGAGCCGGTCGGCGACCTCCGGCGCGACCACGCCGATCTCCGCATGCATCTTGTGCGCGGCGGTGTCGTCGACCTTGACCGGCAGGAAGGTGCCGGCGCCCACATGCAGCGTCACGAAGGCGCTGCCAACGCCCTTGGCCGCAAGGGCATCCAACAGTTCGGGGGTGAAATGCAGCCCGGCGGTGGGCGCGGCGACGGCGCCCTCCTCCCGGGCATAGACCGTCTGGTAGTCGCGGCGGTCGTCGTCGTCTTCGGGGCGGCGCGCGGCAATATAGGGCGGCAGCGGAATGTGCCCGACCTCGACGAGGCCGAGATCGAGGTCCGGGCCCGAGCGGTCGAAGCGGAACTCCACCTCGCCCGCCTCGCCCCGCGCGGTCACGGTGGCGCCGAGCGGGGCGCCTCCGGCCGGTCCTCGCCGAACAGCACCCGGTCGCCGACGACGAGCTTGCGCGAGCCGCGCACGAAGGCCAGCCAGCGGTCGGGCGCCATCCGCATGTGCAGGGTGGCGCGACGCGCGGCCCCGGAACGCCGTCGCGGTGCCGTGTGCCCTCGAGCTGCGCCGGGATCACCTTCGTGTCGTTGAAGACGAGGATGTCACCGGGGGCCAGCAGCGACGGCAGGTCGCGCACCACCAGATCGGCAAGGCCGGCGGCCGGATCCACGTCGAGCAGGCGTGCGGCATCGCGCGGGCGCGCCGGCCGCAGCGCGATGCTCTCCTGGGGCAGATCGAAATCGAAAAGGTCGACGCGCAGCGGTCTTGTCCCGTTCGGGCGCGGTGCGCGCCGGTGAAGTCGGGCAGAGATAGGCCGCCCCGTCCGGCAGGATCAAGCCAAATGTCGCGATGGCTGCCGTGAAGCATCGCCGGCCGTGCCTGTCACGGCGCGAGGCGCCCCTCGACGGCGAGACGCCCGCCTTTGCCGACCCGGATCAGCACGATCTCGCCGGAGGCCGGATAGACGCCCGTCAGCGCGGTGATGTTGACCTGATGCGTGACCAGAACGGCCTTGGCTCCGGCAGCATCAAGGTCGCCGAGCCGGGCGCGCGCGGCGGCGGACTGCGCCGCCGCGCCACTGCGATCCGCAAAGAAGGAATTGAGGAAGGGCGCCGTCTCGACCGGTGCGACGCCCAGCCGCTCGGCAGTCTCGCGCGCCCGGCACCAGGCGCTGGTCAGAACCACGTCGACCGCGATGCCGGCCTCGTTCAGGCGCTCCCCGATCCGGGCAGCCTGCCGTCGGCCATCCTTCGAGAGATTTCGCTGGGTGGCGCAATCGGCGAGATCCATGTTGGCCGGATCGCCGACCCCCGGCGCGATCGCATGACGCATCAGGAGATGGATGCCCGGCTGCCGCGCGATCGCGATCACATCCTGGGCGCCGGCGACCCCAGGAACCGCCAGCGCCAGGAGCAGGGTCAGCACCCCTGCGAACGTCCTCATCGGGTTCCTTCCGAATTTGGGTCCGGGAATACGGAGCGCGATACGCATCGCGCTCCGGATCGGATCAGGCCCGTGTCAGGGCTTCGTGACCTTGGACCGGTTCTTCTTGGCGAGGATGTTGACCACCTCGACACCGGCCGAGAAGGCCATCGCGAAGTAGATGTAGGCGCGCGGGATGTGGAAGCCGATCGCGTCGGCGATCAGCGCCACGCCGATCAGCAGCAGGAACGACAGCGCCAGCATCTTGGTCGTCGGATGGGCGTGGATGAAGTTCGAGATCGGGCCGGCCGCGATATACATCACGGCGATGGCGATCACGACCGCCACGATCATCACCTCCACATGGTCGGCCATGCCGATCGCGGTGATGATCGAATCGACCGAGAAGACGAGGTCGATGACGATGATCTGGGCGATGATCGCCGCGAAGGCGGCCTGTGGGCCGCCCTTGCCGTGCTCCTCCTCGCCCTCGATGCCCTTGTGGATCTCCAGCGTCGCCTTGACGATCAGGAACAGGCCGCCGGCCATCAGGATGATGTCGCGCCATGAGACCGCGTGGTCGAAGACGGAGAACACCGGTGCCGTCAGGCCGATCAGGAACGACAGCAGCAGCAGCAGGATGATGCGGAAGATCAGCGCGAGGCCGAGGCCGATCTTGCGCGCCCGCTCCGCCGTTTCCTTGGGCAGCCGTCCCGTGAGAACTGAAATGAAGACGATGTTGTCGATGCCGAGAACGATCTCCATCACCGTCAGGGTCAGGAGACTGGCCCAGGCGGCCGGATCGGTCAGAAGGTCGAGCATGTCAGGAGGTCCTCGCCGCGAGTTCATTCCTCGCCAAAGCAGAAAGACTTCTGCGACGGGAGAATGTTCCGGACTCTTTCACGGCTGCCACGCCCGACCCTGATCGGATCGGATCGAACGACATTCCGGATCGAGACGACAAGGACTATCGCTGATCAGCGCCGAAGTTCAAGCACCTGCTGCACCGCAGCAACGGTCGCGAGATAGAATGTCGCAACCAGCAGCCCGACGGCGACCGGCAGGCTCGGCGAGAGGCCCGAGATCAGCGCGATGATCGCGCAGACCGACCAGATGGCGGACGCGACCAGCGTCAGCGGACGCCAGCGGATCACGCGCACCGGATGGACGAAGGCGACGGGCAGGAAGGTCAGCACGGCGAGGCCGAGCGTGACGGCGATCAGCACTTCCTGCGGCGGGCGGAACACGAAGAACAGGAACACCACACCATTCCAGACAGCCGGGAAGCCGCGGAAGGCATTGTTCTTCATCTTCATGCGCGTATCGGCAAAATACATCGCGCTGGTGAAGACGATCACGCCCGCAAGGGCCAGCGACACCGTGTTCGAGGCGAATCCGCCTGTGGCCAGCGCCATCGCCGGCAGGAACACGTAGGTGACATAGTCGACCACGAAATCGAGCGCCGCGCCGGAGAAGGACGGCAGGCGCGTCTCCACCTTGAACCGCCGGGCGATCGGCCCGTCGACACCGTCGATCAGCAGCGTGAAGCCGAGAAGCGCGAAGAACTTCGGCCAGTCCTGGGCATAGGCGGCGATGGCCGCCAGCATGGCCACGACGATGCCGCTTGCCGTGAAGGCATGGACGGCAAGTGCGATCAGCGTGTTCTGATGTTTTGTCACGATTGCCGCAGGCGTCAAAGTCTCGCTCCCGAGGTCGAGGCCCTGAGGCCTCCAAGCTATATGAACGCTTGATGACAGAAATACCAGCGCTCTTTCGCACGGCGCAAGAGGTACAGACCTGTGTCCACGACATGACACCTGCCTATATGTGTGCTCAGCCAGCAGTCCTGCCGGTGACCTTGGCGACGGCGTGCCGAGGGTCGCCTCCGGCAAGGACGGCCCGCGACGGGCCGTGTGGTGGCCCTCGCCGCTGCATGCTAGAGCCTCGTCGCGCCAGGCGCGGCGGCGGGTGACAATTCGAGCGGAGACCGGTCATGGATGAAACCTTCGACGTCATCGTGGTGGGCGGCGGCCCCGCCGGCCTCCTTGCCGGCCTTGCGATCGCTGGTGCAGGCCAGTCGGTCGCCCTCGTCGCTCCGCCTTCCCCGCCCGAGGATCATCGCACCACGGCGCTGCTCACCGGCTCGGTCGACCTGCTGAAATCCGTCGGCGTCTACGACGCGATCGCGCCCCGGACCGCGCCGCTGCGCGTCATGCGCCTGATCGACGGCACGTCCCGGCTGATGCGCGCGCCGGAAACCGCCTTCGAGGCCCGGGAGATCGGTCTGGAGTCCTTCGGCGTCAACGTCGCCAACCGCGTGCTGACCGACGCCCTCGACGCCGCGATCCGGGCCGATGCCCGCATCACCCGGATCGACCGGCCGGCCGTCGCCGTCGGTCTCTCGCCCCATGCGGCGCGCGTCACCACCGACGCCGGCACGATTTCCGGCCGGCTGGTGGTCGGCGCCGACGGACGCAATTCCCTCGTCCGCGAGGCAGCCGGCATCGCCGTCCGCCGCTGGTCCTATGACCAGGTTGCGATCGTCGCCAACGTCCTCCACACCGCGCCGCACGAGGACACCTCGACCGAACTCCACACCGAGACCGGCCCGTTCACCATGGTGCCGCTCGGCCCGAACCGCGTGGCGATCGTCTGCGTCGAGCGCCCGGACGTCGCGGCTCGCCTCGCGGCACTCGACGACGACGCCCTGTCGCAGGAATTCACCCGCCGCAGCCACTTCCTGCTTGGCCGGATGACCATGGACGGTCCGCGCCAGGCCTTTCCGCTCGCGGGCCTTGCCGCTTCCGCGCTCACCGGCGAACGCTGCGCCCTTGTCGGCGAGGCCGCCCATGCCTTCCCGCCGATCGCGCGCAGGGCCTCAATCTCGGCCTGCGCGACGTCGCCGATCTTGCGAAGGTGCTGGGCCGCGCCCGCAATCTCGGGCGCGATCCCGGCGCGGCGGAAACCCTGGCCGCCTATGGCCGGGCCCGCGGCGTCGATGTCGGCAGCCGCACGGTGGGGGTCGATCTGCTCAACCGCTCGCTCCTGACCGACTTCCTGCCGGTCCAGCTCGTCCGCAGCCTAGGTCTGGAGGCGGTGCGCAGCATCGCGCCGCTGCGCCGCCTTCTGATGCGCGAGGGCCTCGCCCCCGGCTACGGCAACCGGGCCAGCTGAGGTCAGCGGCCGAAGGGCGCGGTCGGCAGCAGGTCCAGGGTGATCAGGGTCAGCACGCCCGTCACCGTGAACACCGACAGCACCGTCGAGATCACGATCGCCGTCGCCGCCCGCGAGACGTAGACGTCATACTGCTGGGCCGCGACGAAGGTGGTCGCGGCGGTCGGCAGGCTGGCCATCAGCACCGCCGTCTTGATCCACAGCGGGTCGAAGCCGCCGATCCAGGTCAGCATCAGCCAGGCGATCAGCGGATGCAGGATCAGCTTGATGCCGACCAGCAGCGGCAGTTCCACCGGCATCCGTCCGATCGGCTGCAGCGCGACGGTGACGCCGAGCGCGAACAGCGCCGTCGGCGCCGCCGAGTTGCGCAGGAAGGTCACCATCGTCGCCAGACCGTCGGGAAGCTGGAAGTCGGTCGCGGCCGCCAGCACGCCGGCGAGCGTGCCGAGGATGAACGGGTGCAGCAGCACGCGCCGCAGCACGGTGCGGATCGTCTCGCGAAGGTTCATCTCCTCGGTGCCGCCGAGCGCCATCATCAGCGGCGTCAGCGTGAAGGCGAGCGTCACGTCGAAGCAGAAGATCAGCGCGGTCGGCGCGGCGGCGGCAGCGCCAAGGGCTGCCAGCGTCAGGCCCGGCCCCATGTAGCCGACATTGGCATAGGCCCCGACCAGGCCCTGGATCGTGGCGATCCGCAGGTCGCCCCGGCCGAAATAGCTGCCAACCGCGAAGGACAGCGCGAAGGCGGCATAGGTGGAGAAGGTGGTCGCGAGGATGAACGAGCCGTGCGCCAGTTCCTCGATCGGCGTCTTCGACATGATGTCGTAGAACAGCGCCGGCAGCGCGACGTAGACAAGGAAGAAGTCGAGCCAGGCGAGCCCCGAGCGCGGAATCTTCGCGATCTTCCCCGAGGCGAAACCGAGGAAGATCAGCCCGAAGAACGGCAGCGCCAGCGAGATGACCTGTGACATGGAACCTCGGACCGTGGAGCAGCGAGGGCGAGGGCCGGCGGGCCGCAGCCGTCGCCGACGCTGACGCCGAGGGGGCGGGCGATCGAAACTGCGGCTGGTAATCGACGCCGTAGACCGTTATCGGAACAGGGTCAACGCCGTCGCCGCCGCAATCGACCGCCGAAGCCGGATCCCCTGCCCGTGATGACCCAGCCCGACAGGCAAGAGACCCCCGAGACCGTGCCGGGCACCGCGCCGACGCTTCGCGAGCGGATCGAGCATGCCGGGCTGCGCCTTGCCGTGGGCATCCTGCGACTGATGTCGCTCGACCGGGCTTCGGCCGTCATGGGCTGGGCCTGGCGGCGGCTTGCGCCCTTCAACCGGCGACACGCCCGCGCGCAGCGCAACCTTGCCTCCGCGATGCCGGACCTGTCCGCGGCAGAGCGCGACCGGATCCTCGACGCCATGTGGGACAACCTCGGCCGGGTTGCCGCCGAGACCGTGTTCCTGCCCGAAATCCTGGCTGAGCCCGACCGGATCGAGCTTGCCGTGGACGAGGCGCTGTTCACCGGGGTGGATTTCAGCCGCGGCGCGATCTTCGTGTCGCTGCACACCGGCAACTGGGAACTGGTGGCCACCGGCGTCGACGCCTTCGGGCTTGATGCCGCGGCGGTCTATCGCCGGGTCAACAATCCGCTCGCCGAGTCCTTCCTGCTGTCGCGCCGCCTGCCGATCTACCGCGCCGGCCTGTTTTCCAAGGAGCGGGCAACGCCGCTCAAGCTGCGCAGCCTTGCCCGCGCCGGCCACGCCATCTGCCTGCTCGGCGACCTGCGCGACCGCACCGGCATGATCCTCGACTTCTTCGGCCGGCGGCCGAGGTCGCAACCTTTCCGGCGGTGCTGGCCCGGCGGCTCGGCCTGCCGCTCGTTGCCGGCCGGGTGGTGCGCACGCAGGGCGCCCGCTTCCGCATCGAGGCGACGCCCGTCGAGGTGCCGCGCAGCACGGATGCCGAGGCCGACATCGCCGAGACGACGCGGCGGGTCAACGCCGTCTTCGAGCGCTGGATCCGGGAATATCCGGGCCAGTGGATGTGGGGCCACCGCAAGTGGATCGACTGACCGGCCGCCGCCGTCCGCCTTTCGCACCATGCGACCATTTCGGCACTGCATGATCGTCGCGCGACCCGGCATATAGTCTCCATGCCGCGCTGCGGCCGCACCGCAACCGACCGACCGACGGACACCGACATGACGACGAAGACGCCCCGCGCCTACTGGAAGCCGCTGGCGATCGGCGCCCCCGAGCCTTACCGCGAACTGCCGGTGCGGCTGGAGCGCATGATCCATTTCGTGCCGCCGCATATCGAGAAGGTCCGCGCCAAGCTGCCGGAGCTTGCCCGCAAGGTCGACATCGTTCTCGGCAACCTGGAAGACGCCATTCCCGCCGACCAGAAGGAGGCGGCCCGCCGCGGCTTCATCGAGATGGCCAAGGCCGATCTCGGCACGGCCGCGCTGTGGACCCGCATCAACTGCCTCAACAGCCCGTGGATCCTCGACGACATCGGCGAGATCGTCGGCGAGGTCGGCGACCGGCTCGACGTGATCATGCTGCCGAAGGTGGAGGGTCCGTGGGACATCCACTACATGGACCAGCTTCTCGCCCAGCTCGAGGCCCGTCACGGCCTGAAGAAGCCGATCCTGATCCACGCCATCCTCGAGACCGCCGAGGGCGTGAAGAATGTCGAGGCGATCGCGACGTCCAGCCCGCGCATGCACGGCATGAGCCTCGGGCCGGCCGACCTTGCCGCCTCGCGCGGCATGAAGACCACCCGCGTCGGCGGTGGTCATCCGGACTACGGCGTGCTCCCGGACGCCGCCGGCGACGCGCCCCGCACGCTCGTGCAGCAGGATCTCTGGCACTACACGGTGGCCAAGATGGTAGACGCCTGCCTTGCGGCCGGCATCCGCCCCTTCTACGGCCCGTTCGGCGACTTCTCCGATGCCGCCGCCTGCGAGGCCCAGTTCCGCAACGCCTTCCTGATGGGCTGCGTCGGCGCCTGGTCGCTGCATCCGAGCCAGATCGACATCGCCAAGAAGGTGTTCAGCCCGGAGCCGGAGGAGGTGAAGTTCGCGCTGCGCATTCTCGAGGCGATGCCGGACGGCAGCGGCGCGGTGATGATCGAGGGCAAGATGCAGGACGATGCGACGTGGAAACAGGCGAAGGTGATCGTCGATCTCGCCCGCCAGGTGGCCGCGGGCGATCCGGAGCGGGCCGCGCTCTACGGGATGTGACCGTGCCTGCCCCACGGACATGGCCACGGGCGACGCGATCTCGTCGCCCGGCCGGCCCTCTGACTGGAACTGTATTTCGCGGCAATCCCCACACAGGACTGTTTTCTGAATCCGAATACATGCATTGAACAAAACGGCCGGACGCGATTTTTATGCGCTGAATCTCACGCTCGCGGGAACAAGCTCCACAGGATTCCGGTTTGTCGGGTGTCGAACATTCACACCGACAGACGGAGTACGTCATGAAGAACAAGACCCTCGAAGACCTGTTTCACGAAACCCTCAAGGACATCTACTACGCCGAGCGCCAGATCGTGAAAGCTCTGCCGAAGATGGCCCGTGGCGCCCAGTCGGAAGAGCTGAAGGCCGGTTTCCTGAAGCATCGTGACGAGACTCAGGTCCAGATCGAGCGTCTCCAGCAGGTGTTCGAACTCATCGGCAAGCGCCCGCGCGGCAAGACCTGCGAAGCGATCGACGGCATTCTCGCCGAGGGCGAGGAAGTCATGGACGAGTTCAAGGATACCCCTGCCCTCGACGCCGGCCTGATCGCCGCGGCCCAGGCGGTGGAGCACTACGAGATCGCCCGCTACGGCACCCTGAAGCGCTGGGCGACCGTCCTCGGCATGAAGGACGCCGCCAAGCTGATCGACGAGACCCTTCAGGAAGAGTCCGCCACCGATCAGGCGCTTACCGCGGTTGCCGATGCATCCGCCAACGAGCACGCCCTTCAGGCGGCGTGACCCTTCCGGTCGGTCGGTTCGTGTTGCACATGGTGCCCCGAACTCTCCCGCCTCGCGGACAGGAACGGGCGACGGCCGCGAGGTCGTCGCCCGTTTCGTGTTGCGGGGGTTGATCGTGGCACCCTGCATTTGGGACAAGGTGTGCCGCAAACCGGTCCGGGCCGCGCCCTTCCCACCGACGGTGCTCTCGTCTATTCAGGTCCGGCGCGCACCATCGCCGCCGCAGCCACGGGAGACCACGCCTTGTCCGGACGCATCAGATCGCTCGTCGGCGCCATCCTGCTGACGCTGCTCGTCTCGATCTATCCGCTGCTGGTGATGGGATTTGCCGTCCGCACCCTGCCCGGCATGTCGAAGACGCCGAGCTTCTGTTCTACATCATCGCCGGCCTGCTGTGGGTGCTGCCCGCCGGCGCGATCATCTCCTGGATGGCCAAGGGCCGCCGCAAGACCGAAGGCTGAGCGAGGAAGGCTTCCCGCTCCGCTGGTTTGCCGTTTAGCCAGCGGCAGGGGCCGACGCACCCGGCCTCGTCCTTCGAGACGGGCTGTTCCAGCCCTCCTCAGGATGAGGCCTTCGACCATTTTTCGCTTTTAGTGCAGCCGGTTGCTCTTTCCCTCACCCTGAGGAAGCCGCGAAGCGGCTGTCTCGAAGGGCGAGGGAAAGCCGCGGCGTCGCCATCGGGCGCCCTCTTCGGGCGCCCGCTCATTTCATCCCCGCACTCATCAGCCCACGAAGGCGCGCTCGACCACGAAGGTGGCCGGCTTGGCGTTGGAGCCCTCGTCGAGGCCGAAATCCTCGAGGATCGCCTTGGTGTCGCGCAGCATCTCCATCGAGCCGCAGATCATGCCGCGATCGAACTGCGGATCGATCGGCGGCAGGTCGAGCAGCTCGAACAGGCGGCGGCTCTTGAGCAGGTCGGTGATGCGTTCGGAGCAGACATAGGGCTCGCGCGTCGCGAGGTGAACAGCGTCAGCTTCTCGGCCGCGAACTCGCCGACCAGCGGGTCGTTGCGGATGTCCTCGACCAGTTCCTTGATGTAGGCGAGTTCGGAGACCTCCCGGCAGGTCTGCGTCAGGATCACCTCGTCGAACTTCTCGTAGGTCTCCGGATCGCGGATCAGCGAGGCGAAGGGGGCAACGCCGGTGCCGGTGGAGAACATGTAGAGCCGCTTGCCGGGCACCAGCGCGTCGAGCACCAGCGTGCCCGTCGGCTTCTTGCGCATCAGCACGGTATCGCCGACCTGGATCTTCTGCAGATGCTCGGTGAGCGGGCCGTTCGGCACCTTGATCGAGAAGAACTCCAACTCCTCGTCCCACGACGGGCTCGCCACCGAATAGGCGCGGAACACCGGCTTCTCGGCATTGGGCAGGCCGATCATCACGAACTCGCCGGAGCGGAAGCGGAAGCTCGGCGGACGGGTGACCCGGAACTTGAACAGGCGGTCCGTGTAATGCTTCACCGACACGACGGTCTCCGCGAAGACGCCGTCCGGAATCGGAAACGTCTTCTTCTCGGTCGCGCCCTCGGCGGGCACGGCGGACGGGGAAACGCTCATGGGTGGTCCTTTCGGATAGGGAACGGCTTTGTCGTGTCTCGTGTTGCCGGCAGGAATATTGGCTTTGCCGGCTGTTCTCAAGGTCGAAGCAGGGTCAAAGCGGCGGTTTGAAGGGAATGCCTTTCCACGAGGTCCGGCCGCAACGAGACGGACATTGCGCGGCAGGCCATTTCCCGGCATCCAGCGTGGCGCTATCACTGCGACACGGCACCCGGCGTGCCGCATGCCCTGTCCGGAGCCCCCCGATGACCGCGTCCACCTCGTCTTCCTCGCAGAACACCGAAGCCAGTGCCCAGGGCTATCTCGACGATCCGCGCAACGACGGAGTGCTCGTCTATGTCGACGGCGCCTTCTTCCCGCGCAACGAGGCGAAGGTGTCGGTGTTCGATGCCGGCTTCGTGCTCGGCGACGGCGTCTGGGAGGGGCTGCGTCTCATCAAGGGCCACCTGCTCGCCATCGACGACCACATGGACCGCCTGTTCGAGGGCGCCGGCGCGATCCAGCTCGACATCGGCCTGACCCGGGACGAGGTGATCGCCGCGATCGAGCAGACGCTGGAAGTCAACGGCATGACCGATGGCGCCCACATCCGCCTGATGGTGACGCGCGGGCGCAAGAAGACGCCGAACCAGGATCCCCGCTTCGCCCTCGGCACTGCCACGGTCGTCATCGTCGCCGAGTACAAGGCGCCGCGCCCGGAAGCCAAGGCGAAGGGCATGGCGCTCTTCACGTCGACGATCCGCTGCAGCGGCCCGGACGTGTTCGATCTCCGGCTCAATTCCCACAGCCGCCTCAACTTCATCCAGGCGCTGATCCAGGCGATCAACGCCGGCGCCGACGAGGCGCTGATGCTCGACCCGCACGGCTTCGTCGCCAGCTGCAACTCCACCAACTTCTTCATCGTGCGCGGCGAGGAACTGTGGACCTCGACCGGCCGCTACAACTTCAAGGGCATCACCCGCAAGAAGATCATCGGCCTCTACGCGGGCGCCGGCGGCGTGGTGCGGGAGCATGACTTCACCCTCGCCGAGACCTATGCCGCGTCCGAGGCCTTCGTCACCGGAACGCTCGGCGGCGTCACGCCCGTGACGCGGATCGACGGGCGCACCATCGGCAACGGCACGCCCGGCCCGGTCACCGCGCGGATCGCGGCGCTCTACGCCGACTATACCGGCGGCTGATCCGTCCGCTCACGGCTCGCGAACGGCGACGACCTGGAACGTGTGGAGCTCGCCGTCGTCCTCGCGGATCGAGACATACTCGCCCGCCACGAAATGCTCGGCCTCGAAGTGGAAGGCCAGTTCGTCGTCGGCATCGTCGCTCTTGTCGTAGTCGATCTTCCAGCGGCCGCCGCCGCTGCGCACCAGCTTGCCGATCCGGTCGTTCTCGTCGGAGCGGAAGCGGCGCACCCGGCAGACCGCCTCGCCGCCGAGGCTCGCGGTGTCGATCGCGCCGTCGTCCTTCAGCGGCAGCAGGATGTCGTAGCCATGGCCGGCGTCGCCCTGCGGATGGTCCTTCTCGCGGGCAAGCTCCAGCCGGATATGTCGAAAGCTTTTCGGCAGCGTCGTTGTCATCGTTTCCCCTCCAGGATCGTGTCCCGCAATGCGGGCGTGCGGCGAGTATCGCCGATGCGCGTCCCGAGGCCTTGACCTCGATCATGCGCCCCAAGGAAGAACGGCTCCCCCGCACGCATTGTTCACCGAGCCGGCGCGAATACCCGGCGCCCGTTGTCCTCAGGTCCGCAGCACCCGGTAGATCGCCGGGATCACCAGCACCGTCAGCAGCGTCGACGAGGCCAACCCGAACAGCAGCGAGATCGCCAGACCCTGGAAGATCGGATCGGAGAGGATCACCACCGCGCCGATCATCGCCGCCAGCGCGGTCAGCAGGATCGGCTTGAAGCGGATCGACCCGGCCTCGATCAGCGTGTCGACCAGCGGCACGTCGTCCCGGCGCGCGTGGCGGATGAAATCCACCAGCAGGATCGAGTTGCGGACGATGATGCCGGCAAGCGCGATGAAGCCGATCATCGACGTGGCGGTGAACGGCGCGCCGAACAGCCAGTGCCCGCCGAGGATGCCGATGAAGGTCAGCGGGATCGGCGTCAGGATCACCAGCGGCACCTTGAACGAGCGGAACTGCGCGACCACGAGAATGTAGATGCCGAGCAGCGCCACCATGAAGGCCGCGCCCATGTCGCGGAAGGTCACCCAGGTCACCTCCCACTCGCCATCCCAGAGCAGCACGGGCGTCGCGCGGTCTGCCGGCTGGCCGTTGAGGACGATCTCTGGCCGCGGCAGGTCGCCGAAGTCCATGGCGTCCAGCGCCTTCTGCACGGCGAGCATGCCGTAGAGCGGTGCCTCGAAGTCGCCGGCCAGCTCCGCCGTCACCATTTCCGCGTCGATGCCGTGTGGCGGAACACCGGATAGGACGCGGGCTCGCGGGCAAGGCGCACGACGTCGCCGAGTTCGACGACGCCGGTTGCCCCCGGCAGCACGTCGGCCGCGATCGGCGTCGCCAGCATCCGCTCGCCGGCCACCTTGTCGGCCCTGGGCAGCGCCAGCGTGATCGGGATCGGCGGACGCCCGCCGCCGCGATGGGAATAGCCGACCGTCGTCTCCCCGCCGAGGATCGCCAGCGTGTCGAACACGTCGCTCTCCTGCACCCCGAAGAAGGCGAGATCGTCGGGCGAGATCGTGGCGCGCAGGCGCGGCGCCGGAGCCCCGAAGCTGTTGTCGACGTCGACGATGAAGGGCACCGAGCGGAAGGCCGCCTCCACCCTGGCGGCCACGGCCCGGCGGGTCGCCGCATCCGGCCCGTAGATCTCCGCCAGCAGGGTGGCCATCACCGGCGGCCCCGGCGGCGGTTCCACCACCTTCAGCACCGTGCCCGCCGGCAGCGTCAGCGCGCCGAGCCGCTGACGCAGATCGAGCGCGATCGCGTGGCTCGGCCGGTCGCGGTCGGCCTTCGACGACAGGTTGACCTGCACCTCGCCCATCTCCGGCGCGGCGCGCAGATAGGCGTGGCGGACGAGGCCGTTGAAGTTGAACGGCGCGGCCGTGGCGGCATGGGTGCCCGCCGAGATCACCTCCGGCAGGGCGAGCGCGACCCGGGCGACATCCTGCGCCACCGCATCGGTCGCCTCCACCGACGCCCCCTCGGGCAGGTCGATGGTGACCGACAATTCCGCCTTGTTGTCGAAGGGCAGCAGCTTGACCGTGACATGCTGGGTGTAGAACAGCGCGAGCGAGCCGAGGGTCAGCACGCCGACGATGGCGAGGAACGCCCAGCTCGCCGTCTTCGAGGCCAGCACCGGCCGGGCCGCCTCGGCATAGAGCCGGCCGAGCAGGCCGCCGTCGTGGTCTGCGTGATGCCCGCCCCCGGCCGGCGTCGCGACGGCCGGGCCGGCGAGCTTCAGCATCAGCCAGGGCGTGACCGTCACCGCGACGAAGAAGGAGAAGATCATCGCCGCCGAGGCGTTGGCCGGGATCGGGCTCATGTAGGGGCCCATCATCCCCGAGACGAACATCATCGGCAGCAAGGCGGCGACCACGGTCAGCGTCGCGACGATGGTCGGGTTGCCGACCTCGGCCACCGCCGCGATCGCCGATTGCCGCCGGTCGCCGCCGCCGGCCATGCCCCAGTGCCGGGCGATGTTCTCGATCACGACGATGGCGTCGTCGACGAGAATGCCGATGGAGAAGATCAGCGCGAACAGCGAGACGCGGTTGAGCGTGTAGCCCATCAGCCAGGAGGCGAACAGGGTCAGCAGGATCGTCACCGGGATGACGATGGCGACCACCAGCGCCTCGCGCCGGCCGATCGCGAAGAAGACCAGCGCGATGATCGAGAGCGTGGCAAGGCCGAGGTGGAACAGCAGTTCATTGGCCTTCTCGTTCGCGCTTTCCCCGTAGTTGCGCGTCACCGTCACGGCCATCGACGAGGGGATCAGGTGACCTTTCAGCGTCTCGACGCGCTCGAGAATGTGGCCGGCGACCGTGACCGCGTTGGCCCCCGCGCGCTTGGCGATCGCCAGCGTCACCGCCGGCCGGCGCACCGGGGCGCCCACCGCGTCGCGCGTGACCTCGGCGACGTAGAGATCCGACATGTCCGGCACATAGGCGACGTCGGCGACGTCGCGCACATACACCGGCCGGTCGTCGCGGGTGGTCAGCAGCAGGTTGCCGATCTCCTCGGGCGTCGCCAGCGTCCGGCCCGCAAGCATGCGGATCTGCCGGCCGTCCTCGCGCACCACACCGGCGGCGAACGACCGGTTGGCGCCCGAGACCTTCGCCGAGAGCTGCTGCAGCGTGACGCCCGCCAGCGCCAGCCGCTCCGGGTCCGGCGCGATGCGGATCGCATCGTCCGCCTCGCCGACCAGATAGGTGAGCCCGACGTCGGCGATGGTGGCAAGATCGACCCGCAGTTCGCGGGCGACCCGGGTGAGATCCGCCGCCGTGACGTTTGCGGCCGGATCGACCGGCGCGAGAGTCAGCGTGACGATCGCGACATCGTCGATGCCGCGGCCGACCACCAGCGGCTCGGGAATGCGACGGGGATGCGGTCGAGATTGGCGCGGATCCGGTCGTGGACGCGCAGCACCGCGTTGTCCGCCGGCGTGCCGACCTCGAAGCGCGCCGTGACGAGAACCTGGTCGTCGGCCGTCTGGGAATAGACATGCTCGACCCCGTCGATCGCCTTGACGATCGTCTCCAGCGGCTCGGTGACGAGCTTGACCGCATCCTCGGCCGACAGGCCGGCGGCGGACACCTGGACGTCGATCATCGGCACGGAGATCTGCGGCTCCTCCTCGCGCGGCAGGCTGACGAGGGCGACGAGCCCGAGCGCCAGCGCGGCAAGCAGGAACAGCGGCGTCAGCGGCGAGGAAATGAAGGCGCGGGTGAGGACCCCGGCAAGGCCGAGCGGCGGACGCGTCATGGCAGCACGATCTCCATGCCCGGCTGAAGGCCGGTGAGGATTTCGGCAACCGCCTCCCCCTCGTGATCGAAGCGCTGGCCGACCACCACCGCCCGCTCGGCGGTGCCGGAGGCCGTCGTCACCATGACGAGATCGATTCCCGACCGGGTGACGAGGGCCGTGACGGGAACCACCAGCGCCCGCCGCTCGCCGACCGGCACCCGCACCAGCAGGCGGGCATCGACGAAGGCGGTGTCGAGGCCCGGAACGTCCACATCGGCAACCACCCGTCCGCTGGTGATCGTCGGATAGATCTTGGCGAGCCGCCCCTCGGCCGGGCCATGGCCGGTCTCGATTCGCAGCGTGGCCCCTTCTGTCAGCATGGAAGCATGGCGTTCCGGGATCGACAGGCGCAGGAAGAAGCCGCCGCCGCCGATCGTGGCGACGGTTTCGCCGGCGAGCACGACGGCGCCCCGGGTCACCGGCACGGTCAGCACCCGGCCGTCCGCCGGGGAGAGCACGGCGCCCTCGGCCGCCTCCTGCACGATCACCTGCCGCTCGGCTTCGGCGGCGGCGAGCTGGTTGCGGACGACCTCGGCCGCCGTCGTCAGTTCGTCAAGCCGCTGGGTCGAGACGATGCCGCGCGACAGCAGGGTACGGCCACGCTCCAGTTCGGTCTCGGCGTTGGCAAGCTGCGAGCGCAGCGCCCCGATCTGCGCATCCAGCGCGGCGATGCGGAAATCGATCTTGTCGTCGAGGATGCGGCCGATCACCGCGCCGGCGCGAACCGTGTCGCCCTCGCTGACCGCCAGCTCGACCACGGTGCCACCGAGACGCGCCCGGGCCGGCACGTCGTCGCGCGCCTCGACCCGGCCGTAGACCGCCTTCCATTCGGCAATCGCAACCGGCTGCAGGACCCGCGTTTCCGCGAGCGCGGCAGGGGCAAGGCGACCAGCAGGCCGGTAGCCAGAAGACGGGTGGCGAGAAGGCGGGAAGCGCGGCGTGTCAGGCGCATGGATCGATCCCTCAGAAGGCCGTGCCCGGCTTCACCCCGAGACGGCGCAACAGCATGGCGGCGGGGCAGAAGCCGGTGAAGGCGGACTGCAGCATGTTCAGCCCGACGAAGACGGTGAGCCACACGAAATGCGGCGAAACCAGAATCGTGAGCAGCACCGACACGAGGACCATGGCGCCGGCAAATGCGAACATCGCGCGATCAAGTGACATCGGATGACTCCATTAATTTAGTAATTGCGGATATAAACAAACGCGCGCCGGATGCAAGCGGCATAAGGGTTTGTCGCGAGGCAGAGCGCGTCACCGCCCGCGCCATCCGTATATTTCAGTATTTACTAATGTTCAGAATTCAGGGATTCGTTCGGTGCCCCTCGATGGCAACGGAGATTCCCATGCAGAACGTCGGATCACTCGATCGGCTGATTCGCATCGTGGCAGGACTGGTCCTGCTTGCGATCGCCCTCCTCCCGCCGCTGGCCGGGCTGCCGCTCGTCGCCGGGCTCGGACCGTGGAAGTGGCTCATCGCCGGCGTCGGCGTCGTCATGCTGCTGACCGGCCTGCTGCGCACCTGTCCCGCCTACCGCCTGTTCGGTCTCAACACCGGCCGGTAACGGACGACCCTTGGCTGCCTGATTCCCCTTCCGGCCGGCGCGCCCCGCAATCCACGCGCCGCCCGGAACGGCATCGGCCGCGGATCCGTCAGGAGCCGCGGCCGATGCATCGAGTGATCGAGGCGATGACGAACTTCGCTCAGACCCGCGCGGGTTCACCCGTAAGCGGGGTCGGCGTGCGGCTGCGACCCGCCGTGCCTCGCGCCGGTAGAGCGACGGCGAGACACCGCAGACCTGGGCGAACTGCCGGTTGAAGTTGGCGATGTTGTTGTAGCCGACTTCGAAGCAGATCTCCGTCACCGGCCGTTCGGTGTGGGTCAGGAGATTGCAGGCGGCATAGACGCGGGTGCGGTTGACGTAGCGCGCGAAGGTATGCCCGGTCTGCTTCTTGAAGAAGCGCGAGAAGGCGCTCGGCTCCATCCGGCACAGTTTGGCCACCTGGGTCAGGCTGATCTCGCCGGTGAAATTCTCCAGGATGTGGCCCATGGCGATCTCGAGCTTCTCGGAGCCGTGCCGCGGCCCCACCGGCGCCGCCGCGCGCCGCGACAGGAGCCGCCGGTCACGCCGGTCGCGGGCAAGGCCCGTCATCAGCCGCAGGAACAGCAGGAGCCGGTCGGCGCCATGCGCCTCGCCGATCTCGCGCAGCAGCCTGCGACCGAACTCCGCCGTCGCGCCGGTGAACTCGATGCCGAGCACCGCGTCGCGGAACAGATCCTCCAGTTCCTCGAGTTCCGGCGAAAGCTCCACCACCTTGCGCGCGAACTCGTCGCCGAACTGGATCAGCATGTCCCGGTTGGGCACCAGCGTGCCCCTCGGAACCTCGCTCACCCAGTTGTGCGGCAGGTCCGGCCCGGTCAGCACCAGGGTACCGGCGGCAAAATCGCCGATGTAGTCGCCGATCATCATCTTGCCGGACGACGACTGGATGAGATGCAGCTCGAATTCAGGGTGATAGTGCCACTTGGCGAGATGATGCGGGTAATCGTGCACGTTCCACCGGAACGACTCCGATGGAGCGCAGACGATCACCTCGAAATCCGGCGCGATCTTCTTGTGAAGTCCCACGGCAGCCTCCCGGATCGTTTTTCTTTTCCATGCGGCGTCGTTGCGCCACCGGACATCTCGAACCCCCGACTGTCGCGCGACGGATCGCGGACACCGCGCCCAAGAATCGGCACAGGCAGGCAGGACCGGATGATTTTTCTGACGCAGGCAGCTTCCTTGCTAAATCGATTTTAGTCAAGTGAAATGCAGGATGATGACATACATTGATCAACCTGCTCATGCCCGCACATTGGAATGATCAAAAACAGCGGAAATCGTGACGCCATGATCATAGATCCTCGGCGATCAGGTCCGCAGCCCGGCTGGCGAGCGCCATCACCGGCGCGTTGGTGTTGCCGGACGGGATCGCCGGCATCGCCGAACAGTCGATCACCCGCAGGCCGTCCACGCCGCGCACCTTCAGCTGGGCGTCGAGAACGGCCAGCGGATCGCCGTCCGGTCCCATCGGCGCCGAGCCGACCGGATGGTAGTTGGTCTTGACCGTGCGGCCGCAGAAACGGGCGAGCGCGGCCTCGTCGTCGGCGTCGCGGCCGGGCAGAAGTTCGCCGGCGATCACCGTGTCGAAGGGCGCGGTCTTCATCAGCTTCCGGGCAAAGCGCATCGAGGCGACGGTCAGGCGCAGGTCGTCCTCGTCGCCGAAGAAGTTGCTGTCCACCAGCGGCTTGGCCGCTGGGTCGGCCGAGCGCAGGCGCACGCTGCCCCGCGCCTTCGGCCGCAACAGGCAGGAGGTGAAGGTGACGCCGTGGGTCGGCCGCGCGTCGGACACGTCGCGGTCGAGATAGACGATCGGCGCGCAGTAGAGTTGCACCGTCGGCCGCTCGCCCCCGTCCGGATCGTAGAACAGGCAGGATTCGATGCCCGTCGTCGAAACAGGGCCGGTACCGAACAGGAGATACTGCAGGCCGTTGCGGATCATGTTCCAGCCGCGGTCCTGTCCGAAATAGCCGCTCGGCCCCTTCGTGGTCGCGATCACCGGCACCTCGTGATGATCCTGCAGGCGGGCGCCGACGCCCGGCAGGTCGGCGGCGACAGCAAGACCATGATCACGCAGATGATCGGCCGGGCCGATGCCGGAGAGCATCAGCAGCTTGGCCGTGTTGTAGGTGCCGGCGGCAACCAGCACCTCGCGCCCCGCCCGGACCCGGTGCATCTTGCCGTCCGCCATGTAGTCGAGGCCGACCGCCCGTCCCTTCTCGATCACCACCCGGTCGACCCGCGCGCCGGTGACGATGCCGAGGCGCGGATCGCCGCGCAGCGGATCGAGGAAGGCCCGCACCGCGTCGCAGCGCTCCATCCGGCCGTTCACCCGGCCCATGGTGTGCTGCATGATGCCGACACCGGCCTGGCGGGCGCCGTTGAAGTCGGGGTTCCAGGCGATGCCTGCACCTTGTGCGGCGAGGATGAAGTTGCGCGTCGTGTCGCAGAGACTGCCGGGATCGGACACCATCAGCGAGCCACAGATGCCGTGGAAGGCGTCGTTGAAGCGCTCGTTCTTCTCCAGCCCCCGGAAATGCGGAAGCAGGTCGGCGTAGGACCAGCCGGCCCCGCCGCCGAGCAGCGCATCCCAGCCGTCGTAGTCCTCCTTCTGGCCGCGCATGTAGACCATGGCGTTGACCGCGCTGCCGCCGCCGAGCGCACGCGCCTGCGGCACGATCGGCGCCCGGCCGCCGAGGCGCTCCTGCGCCACGGTCTCGTGCATCTCCAGATAGTCCTCGCGGCCGAGATACTTCAGGTAGCCCGCCGGCATGCGCATGATCCGGGCGGTGCTTGCCGGGCCGCGCTCGACGATCAGCACCCGCTGGCCGTGATCGCGCACGAGCCGCATCGCCGCGACACAGGCCGCCGAGCCGCCGCCCGCGATCACGTAGTCCCAGTCGCTCATGCGGCGTTGCCCCGAAAGCCCGGCCGCATCAGCACCTTCACCGAGTCGAGCGAATTGGCGACCGCGAGCGCCGTTTCCCATTCCTCCAGCGCGTAGCCGTGGGTGACGATGCCATTCGAGGTCGCAAGGCCGCGGGTCAGCAGGTCGATGGCGATCGGGTAGCAGTAGGGCCCGAGATGGGCGCCGCGGATGTCGAGTTCCTTGCGGTCGCCGATGATCGACCAGTCGGCGGTGGTCTCCGAGCCGAAGACCGAGAATTCGACGAAGCGGCCGAGCTTGCGGATCATCTGCAGGCCCTGCGTCACCCCGCTCGGATGACCGGTGTTCTCAATGTAGACGTCGCAGCCATAGCCCCCCGTCATGTCGCGCACGATGGCGACCGCGTCTTCCGTGGCCGCATTGATGGTGACGTCGGCGCCGTAGCCGCGGGCAAGCTCCAGCCGCTCCGGCACCATGTCGACGACGACGAGTTTCCTCGCGTCTTCAGCCGGGCGACCTGCGTCATCAGCAGGCCGAGCGGGCCGCGCCGGCGATCACCACCACGTCGTCGAGATCGATGTCGCCGCGCCGCACGGTGTGGACCGCGCAGGCCAGCGGCTCGATCACCGCCGCATCCTCGAGCGGCATCTC
The DNA here is from genome assembly GCF_001720135.1 of Methylobrevis pamukkalensis. Classification (GTDB taxonomy): domain Bacteria; phylum Pseudomonadota; class Alphaproteobacteria; order Rhizobiales; family Pleomorphomonadaceae; genus Methylobrevis; species Methylobrevis pamukkalensis. The sequence goes on along the minus strand of NZ_MCRJ01000025.1, from coordinate 5,769 downwards.
CTTCGGGATCTTGTGGACGATGGCATTGGCCGGAAACTTCATGAACTCGGCCATGCCGCCGTCGGCCACCTGCCGCTGGAAGCCGAAGATGTTGTGCGTCTCGCACATCCAGTATTTCCCGGAGCGGCAGAAGCGGCAGCGCTCGCAGGGCACGATCTGCTCGGCGATCACCATGTCGCCGACGGCGACCCCGAAGTGGTCGGCCGCGCCCTCGCCCATGTCCTCGACGAAGCCGAAGAACTCGTGGCCGGGGATCACCGGCGGCTTCACGTAAGGGTTCGCCCCGCCCCAGAACATCGGCGCCCCGGCCCAGCATTTGCAGTCGCCGGCGCAGATGCCGCAGGCCGCGACGCGGATGACCAGTTCGCGCGGACCGGCCACCGGCCGGCCGACGAGTTCGACCCGGTAATCGCGCGGGCCGTGGCAGACCACGGCCGTCATCTTGTAATTGCGGCTGTCCATGAGCCCCTCCAGGCAGACGATGCGGGGGCCGGGCGCGGGCACGCGCCGACCGTGGCCCACGAGCCTAGTTTGAGGGCCAGCGAGCGACTACGATCAAACCCGCGCGCGCTTCTACTTTTATGACCGCCTGCGCGAAAGCCCCGAAATCCGGCGGTTCCGGCCGCAGCGCAGCATGAGGAATGATTGCAAGTGATCACGCCGATGCGTAGTCTGCATCAGGATGAGCACGGGGCAGAAGCGTGGGCGGCAACCAGCGTCACCAGAAGATCCGGGAAGCACTGCGCGACCGATCCTTCGTGTCGGTGAAGGATCTCGTCGACCTGCTCGACGCCTCGCCCGCCACCGTGCGCCGCGACATCGACAAGCTCAACGAGGCCGGCGACGTCCGCAAGGTGTTCGGCGGGGTGGCCTCGACCGAGGCCGGCGGGGCCACCGAACGCCAGTCGGCCGCGCCCTTCGACGAGAACCGCGTCCTCGCCGTGGACGCCAAGCGGGCGATCGCCCGCGAGGCCGAGCGGCTCTGCCGTGACGGCGATTCGATCATCATCCACGGCGGCAGCACCTGCTTCCTGTTCGGCATGCGGCTGGCCCGCCGCAGTCTCCGGATCTTCACCAACTCGATGCCGCTGGCCGCCTGGCTTGGCGAGCACGGCACCTGCCAGCTCATGGTCGCCGGCGGCGACCTTCACCGCGAACCGGGCATCATCCAGACCATGCCGGTGGAGCCGCCGGCCTTCTACGGATCGAAATTCTTCATCGGTGCGCAGGGGATCGGCCCGTCGGGCGTGATGGAATCGCATCCGCTGCTGGCCCGCAGCGTCGAGGCCCTGCTCGGCTGCACCGACGAGGTGATCGTGCTGGCCGACAGCCGCAAGTTCGCGATCCGCGCCCGCCACGTCGTCTATCCGCTGACCCGCATCGGCAAGCTGATCACCGACGACGGCCTCGCCGACAACGACGCCAAGATGCTGGAAGCCGCCGGCGTCGAGGTGATCATCGCCGCCCGCGGCAACTGACCCGTCAGCCCGAGATCGCCGCCAGCCGCCCGGCCAGCCCGTTCAGCGCCTCGGCGCGCACATTGGCGAAGGCAAAGCGCAGGTGGTCCTCCTGCCCCGGTCCGAACCAGCTTCCCGGCAGGCACAATACGCCGGCCTCGCGCGCCAGCCGTTCGGCAACCTCGGCCGACGCCGCCGCCAGCGGATGGCGGACATAGGCAAAATAGGCGCCGATCGACGTCACCTGCCAGCCGGGCGCCCTGGCCATCTCGGCAACGAACACCTCCGCCCGCGCGGCGATCCGGTCGCGGTTGCCACGGCGATAGCCGGCGAGATCGGCCATGGTCGCGGCGATCGCCGCCTGCCCCGCGCGCGGCGGGCAGATCTGCATGCAGTCGAGCACCTTGGCGAGTTCGTCGATGAAGCGGCATCGCCCACCGCCGCGCCCAGCCGGTAGCCGGGAATGCCGAAGGCCTTGGAGAAGCTGTAGAGCTGCACGAAATTCCGCCGCCATCCGGGAGTGGCCAGCAGCCCATGCGGCGCGCCGTGCCCCTCGGGCAGGAAGTCGCGATAGGTCTCGTCGAGGACGAGCGTGATGCCGGCCTCGTCGCACAGCGCCTTGAAGGCGCCGATCGTTGCCGGCGGATAGATCGCGCCGGTCGGATTGTTCGGCGTGACGAGAACGATCGCCCGGGTCCGCGCCGAAAGCCGCGCCCGCGCGTCGTCGACACTCGGCACGAAGCCGGCCTCCGCCCGCGCCGGCAGGGCGACGGTCGCGATCCCCAGCATGTCGAGCGTCATCTTGTGGTTGAAATACCACGGCGTCGGCAGCATCACCTCGTCGCCGGCCCTTGCCAGCGCGATGATCGAGGCAAAAAAGGCCTGGTTGCAGCCGGCGGTGATCGCGACATCGCCAAGCCCCGGCCCACGGTCCGGCCCCGCGCCGTAGATCGCGCCGATCTCGCCCGTCAGCGCCGTCCGCAGGCTCGCATCACCGGTGATCGGCCCGTAGGCCGCCGACGCCGGATCACCGGCCGCCGCCGCCAGCTTCGCCAGCAGCAGTTCCGGCGGCGGATCGCCCGGCACCGCCTGCGAGAGATTGATCGCCGGCCCCTGTTGCCTGTCATAGGCCGCCAGCCATACCTGCGCCGAAGGAATCGGCGGCGCATCGGTGCCGACCACGAGCGGATTGACAAGATGGCTCGCGATCCGGCCGCCGATGGTCATGGGTCTGCTCTCCCTTGGAGGTGTCCCACTGGATAGCAGTTTTCGGACCCGGCGGCGGGTTGAATGCGTCGAATTTTCGCTGCGACAGGGCGGCGTGACGACGGCTACCGGCAGGAGATATCAGACAATGTCATCCTTCGCGAAGGCGAAGGATCCACGAAAGGCCCCGTCAAATCAGGTTCGTGGATGGTCCGCCTGCGCGGACCATGACATGAAATGGAACTCGGCAGAAAACTGCTGCGTCCACTGCGACAGGACGTCATAGAAGCTGCCAGCATCCAGCCACACTTCGCGGATCGTCCCCAACATCCCTTCGCGCGTCCCTGCGTTGACGAACGCAACGAGCCGGACCCTCTCGCCGACGCGAATTGGAGAACGTGACTTCCGTCATCGAAGGCCGCGTCGCCATCAGGCGCCCATGCCACGGCGCTTGAATGACCCGCGTCGATGAACGCCTGTCTGGACAAACCGAAGTAGTCGGTCCGTGGCGCATCCCTGTAGAAGGCGTCGAGATGTGCGTCCACGACCAAGGCGGCATCGACGCGGCAAGGAAAGGAAGGACATGAGTTCCGCGCCGACGCAGCCGATCCTCCACCTCCTGAAACGAGCAGCCGAGCATCGTCGCCTGCGGCGCCTTCACGCCGTAGACCTTCCCACCGACGTGAAGGACGAAATACCCGAGAGCGATCTGAGAGAGGTTCGGGACTGCGCGCGTGATCGCACTCTCGATGGCGAAGGTGCTTGCATCTCCGACGATCACATTCGCATCTCCCCGATGGGGCCTTCAACACGGCTTCGGATCATATCGGACCGTCCACCCCGAATCCCGTCACATCGTCCCCCGCTTCCGCTTCAGCCGCACGATGGCGAGGTCGAGGGCGGAGAGGAAGCGGGAGCGGTCTTTCGGGCCGAAGGGGGGCGGGCCGCCGGTGGTCATGCCGGCGCCGCGCAGTTCGTCGAGCAGGTCGCGGGTGGCGAGCGCCATGCCGATGGAGTTGTCGTCGAAGGGCTTGCCGGTCGGCGAGATCACGCTGGCGCCCGCCTTCACGCAGCGCGCGGCGAGCGGGACGTCGGCGGTGACGACGACGCTGCCCGGCCGGGCCCGCGCGGCGATGTGGTCGTCGGCAACATCCGGTCCCTGCGGCACGATCACCCGCTCCACGTCCTGGTCGCGCGGAACCGCGATCGGCGCGTTGGCGACGATCACCACCTTCAGGCCATGGCGCTCGGCGACCTTGTAGATTTCCGGCTTGACCGGACAGGCATCGGCGTCGACGAGGATTTCGATCGGATCATCCATGTCTGCCGGGTTAGCCGACCGCAACGAGCGGCGCAAGCGGCGGCACCCCTGCCCCCGAATCTCCCTCCTTTGACGCATTGGCGAAGCGTGCGAGCGGCGGTAATAGTCTGGAACTCGTCCAGACCGGCGCGTCGCGCGTCACCGGAGGCCAGCCCATGAACGCTCCCGTCCTGTCCGACCAGAAGGGCCTCTTCCCGCTCGGCCCCGATACGACCGAGTATCGCAAGCTCTCCGGCGACTTCGTCTCCACGGCGGTCTTCGAGGGCGAGGAGATCCTGAAGGTGGACCCCGAGGGCCTCCGGCTCCTCGCCGAGGCGGCCTTCTCCGACATCAACCACCTGCTGCGGCCGGCCCACCTCGATCAGCTGGCGAAGATCCTGACCGACCCCGAGGCGACCGACAACGACCGCTTCGTCGCCTATGACCTGATGAAGAACGCGAACATCGCCGCCGGCGGCGTGCTGCCGATGTGCCAGGACACCGGCACCGCAATCGTGATGGCCAAGAAGGGCCGGCGCGTGTTCACCAAGGGCGGCGACGAGGCCGCGATCTCCAAGGGCGTGCTCGACGCCTACGAGAAGAAGAACCTGCGCTATTCGCAGCTCGCGCCGCTGTCGATGTTCGAGGAGAAGAACACCCGCAACAACCTGCCCGCCCAGATCGACATCTATGCGGAGGGCGAGGACGGCTACAAGTTCCTGTTCGTCGCCAAGGGCGGCGGCTCGGCCAACAAGACCTTCCTGTTCCAGGGCACGCCCTCGCTGCTGACCCACGACCGGCTCGTCGAGTTCCTGAAGGAAAAGATCCTCACCCTCGGCACCGCCGCCTGCCCGCCCTATCACCTCGCCATCGTCGTCGGCGGCACCTCGGCCGAGATGACGCTGAAGGCGGTGAAACTCGCCTCGACCAAGTATCTCGACGAACTGCCGACCTCCGGCTCCGAAGACGGCCACGCCTTCCGCGACCTTGCGCTCGAGGAGGAAATCTTCAGGGCGACGCAGCGACCGGCGTCGGCGCCCAGTTCGGCGGCAAGTATTTCTGCCACGACGTGCGGGTGATCCGCCTGCCGCGCCACGGCGCCTCGCTGCCGATCGGCCTCGGCGTCTCCTGCTCGGCCGACCGTCAGGCCAAGGGCAAGATCACCAAGGACGGCATCTTTCTGGAGCGGCTGGAAACCAATCCGGCGAAATACATGCCGGAGGTCGACGAGGCGGCGCTCGGCGGCGAGGTGGTCCGCGTCGACCTCACGCGGCCGATGAGCGAGATCCTCGCCACCCTGTCGCAATATCCGGTCAAGACGCGCCTGTCGCTCACCGGGCCGATCGTGGTCGCCCGCGACCTGGCCCACGCCAAGCTGCGCGAGCGGCTGGAGGCCGGCGGCGACCTGCCCGGCTATTTCAAGGACCACCCGGTCTACTACGCCGGCCCGGCCAAGACTCCGACCGGCTATGCCTCCGGCTCCTTCGGCCCGACCACCGCCGGCCGCATGGACAGCTACGTCGACCAGTTCCAGTCCTACGGCGGCTCGATGGTGATGCTCGCCAAGGGCAACCGCTCGAAGGCGGTGCGCGACGCCTGCCAGCGCCACGGCGGCTTCTATCTCGGCTCCATCGGCGGCCCCGCCGCCCGCCTCGCCCAGGACTGCATCCGCAAGGTGGAGGTGATCGAGTTCCCCGAACTCGGCATGGAAGCGATCTGGCGGATCGAGGTGGAAGATTTCCCCGCCTTCATCGTCGTCGACGACAAGGGCAACGATTTCTTCAAGGAACTCAATCTCGGTTGAAG
>NZ_MCRJ01000024.1 GCF_001720135.1 Methylobrevis pamukkalensis | reverse complement strand
GCGGCCGCGGCTGGATCCGCGCCGCACCCTGGCCGGGCAGACCGTCGGCACCGCCCCGCGCCTGCGGATCGATCGCGGCCGCAACGAGACGGGCCCCGCCGTCCTGCCCGCATCCGGGGCGACAGTCATCGCCGACGCGGCACCGACGCTGCGTGTGATCGAGGCCCCCGCCTTCCTCGTCTTCGCCGTCCCGGATCTGGCCGCCGGACGGCTGACACCGCACGGCCGGCAGGCGCTCGGCGCCGCGCGGCTCCTCGCCGATGCGGACGGCACCGCAGGCGAAGGCGCGGTGGTCGCGCTCGTCGCCGGGCCGGTGAGCGGTCTGGCCGAGGCCGGCGCCGACCGGGTGATCGATCTCGCCGCAGGGCTTGCCGGCGCCCACGATCCGGAGGGTTTCGCTGCCCATGCTGCGGTCCTTGTGCGCAGCATGGCACCGCGCCACACGGTGTTCTGCGAGAGCATCGACGGCGGCGACCTTGCCCGCCGCGTCGCGGCCGACCTCGGCGAGCCGCTGTTTGCCGGCGCCGAAAGCGTCACCGCCCGCGCCGTCACCCGGCCCGCAAAGGGCCGGCGGATCGAACAGCGGCTCGCGCCGCCGAGGCTCCTCACGCTTGCCGCCGATGCGGTCGCGCCCCATGCCGGCACGCGGCACGAGGCGCGGGCGATGGAGCCGACGGTCGAAGAGGTTGCCGCCCCACGCGGCATCCTTTCGGCCGAAATCCTCCCGGCCGATCCGGCGACGGTCTCCCTCGCCGAGGCGACCTTCGTCGTGTCCGCCGGCAACGGCGTCACCGACTTTGCCGGGTTTCGCACGCTGGCCACGGCGCTCAAGGCAACGCCGGGCGCCAGCCGCGTCGTCTGCGATGCCGGCCTGATGCCGCGCGCGGCCCAGGTTGGCGCATCGGGCACGGTGCTCACGGCCACCTGCTATCTCGCCTTCGGGATCGCCGGCGCGCCGCAGCATCTCCAGGGCGTCGCCGGCTGCGAGCATGTGATCGCCGTCAACACCGATCTCCACGCCGCGATGATCGAGCGGGCCGGCCTTGCGATCGTCGCCGACGCGCAGGCGGTCATTCCCGCGCTGCTGGCCGAGCTTGCACGGCGGAAAGCCGCGTCCCCGGAGGGCACGTCATGAAGGTGGTCGTCTGCCTGTCCGAAGGACGCGCCGCCTCCGCGCCCGCGCCGTGCCCGTGCGCGGCGAGTTGCAGGCGATCGGCCTGGCCCGCGGGCTGGATGAGACCGTGACCGCGCTCCATGCCGGCCCGCGCGCCGAGGCGGTGGCCGAGGCGCTGGGGCATGGCGCCGACCGCCTCGTCCACGTGACGCTGCCGGAGGGCGCCGACCCGGCCGACGCGCTCGTCTCAGCGCTCGCCGACATGCGGCCCGACGTGATCCTCACCGGCATGCGCGGCGACGGCGGCGAGGACGCCGGCCTGCTGCCTTATGTGCTGGCCCGGCGCCTTGGCGCCAGCGTCGTCACCGGCGCGGTGGCGATCGCACGCGGGCCGGATGGCACGCTTGTCGTCGAGCAGGCGCTCGGCCGCGGCGTCCGTCGTCGCCTGACATTGCGCCTGCCGGCGGTGGTGGCGGTCTCCCCGGCCGCCCCGCCGCCATCCGCCTATGCCCACGGCGCCCGCCGGCGCGGCGTGATCGACACGATCGAGGGTGTCGCGGGCGACGGCATCACGGGAACGGCAGGTGCGCCCGGCCCCTCCCCCGAGGAACGCCCCTATCGCAAGCGCCCGAAGGTGATCGCCCGCGCCGGCGCGGCGCCTCGGCCGCCGACCGGCTGAAGGCCGCGACCGAGACGGCGGGCGGCGGCGGCCGGCTGCTGGTCGGCCCCGATCCGGAAACGGCGGCCCGGGAGATTATTGACCATCTGGAAGCGCTGGGCCTGCGCCCGCGCTGAGGCGCCGGGCGGCGTGCAGGGTGCACATTGCAGGGCAGACACGACTTGCCACGACTGGCACCCGGCCGCGCGATCGCCGAAGATGTGGCCGCGCGCGGGGGCGATGGCGGGGGCGATCATGGCAGACAGTCAAGATGTGGCAGTTCAGGCTTGCGAACCCTCCGGCACGCCGGTGATCCGCACCATCGCCATGCCGGCCGACACCAACCCGGCCGGCGACATCTTCGGCGGCTGGCTGATGGCGCACATGGATCTGGCGGCGGGCAATGTGGCGACGCGACGAGCGCGCGGGCGCGCCGCCACCGTGGCGGTGGATGCCATGACCTTCCTCAGCCCCGTGCTGGTCGGCGACGAGGTCAGCTTCTTCGGCGAGATCGTGGCGACGGGCCGCAGTTCGATGCGCATCCGCATCGAGGCCTGGCGCGGCCGCGCGAGGAGGAGACGGTGACCAAGGTCACGGAGGCGACCTTCACCTTCGTCGCCATCGGCGAGGACCGCCGGCCGCGCGCCCTGCCGGCGTGAGGGCGGAGAGGCGTTGGGGCGACAGCGTGAGGTGAGGCGGCAGGCGTTGGGGCGGCGGGCGCTGTGATCGTCGTCGGCCGTCGTTTCGGGGGTATGATCCAGCCAAGGTGGTCATCCCCGGCGAGCGAAGCGAGGGAAGGGGATCCAGAAGCTGGCCACCGAGTTCCACGGCTGCCTTCTGGATCCCCTTCCCTCCCCGAGCTTCGCTCGGCTCGCCGGGGATGACACCAATGGGGACGGCAACGGGCGCCATCATCGCCCACCGCCAGACTCGCGCCCCTTGCATCCTGCGCCGGGAAAGACTCGCGTCGCGCGCGCCACTGCAATCCGGCGAAACCCCCGCCTTACCCCGTCCAGCCCAGCCCGCCGGCAATGACGTTCATCGACAGGAGCAGCGGCGAGAGGATCGCGTCGCGGGCCTCGCCGTCCTGCGGGGCGGCACGAAACTCGCGCAGGAGGTCCACCTGCATGCGGTTGGTGCGGTCGATCATCGGCCGGACGTGTTCGATACGCCGGCTCAGCATCGGGAAGCGCTCGGCCAGCACCCGGCTTCCCGACAGCGCCAGCACATGGTCCACCGTGCGCGCGTGCTCGGCCTCGATCATGCCGAGAATGCGCTCGCGGGTCTCCTCGTCGGGCACGAGGCCGGCGTAGAGCCGGGCGATGCCCATGTCGGAGAGGTAGAGGGTCTTTTCCGCCTCGTCGATCAGCAGGCGGAAGAAGCGCGAGCGCTCGAACATCTCGCGCAGATGGGCCCGGCCCTCCTCGCCGCGGAATTTCAGGAAGGCGTCGAAGGCCGTGCCGAGACCGTACCAGCCGGTGACGAGATGGCGGTTCTGGCTCCAGGCGAACACCCAGGGAATGGCGCGGAGATCGGACAGCGCCTTGGCCCCGAAGCGCCGCGCCGGGCGCGAGCCGAGCTTCAGCAGCGCCAGTTCCTCCACCGGGCTGGCGGCGTTGAAATAGTCGATCAGCCCCGGCTGCTCGATCAGCTTGCGGAAGGAAGCGAGCGAGAGGCCGGACAGCGCCTCGATGGTCTCGTGATGGCCGGGCGCGGGGCGCTCGTCGCGGGCGCCGCCGAGGCTGTGGGCGAGCACGCTGGCGGCCAGAAGCTCCAGATTGTGCAGGGCCGAGCCGCGGTTGGCGAATTTGGACGAGACCACTTCGCCCTGTTCGGTGACGCGCAGGCGGCCGCCGACGGTGCCGGGCGGCTGGGCGGCGATCGCCCGGCCGGCGGGTGCGCCGCCGCGGCTGACCGAGCCGCCCCGGCCGTGGAAGAAGGCGATGCGCACGCCCGCCTTGCGCCCGGCCTCCACGAGGCGCTCCTGCGCCTTGTAGAGTTCCCAGCTGGAGGCCAGAAACCCGCCGTCCTTGTTGCTGTCGGAGTAGCCGAGCATGATCTCCTGGGTGTGGCCGTTGGCCCGCAGCGCGCGGCGCACCGCCGGCTCGGCGAACAGGTCCTTCAGGATCGCCTCGCGTTGCCGAGGTCGTCGATCGTCTCCAGGAGCGGAATGACGGTGACGACGCGCCGGCCGTCCTCGCCGTCCGGCAGGCCGGCGTAGCGGCCGAGAAGATAGAAGGCGAGGAGATCCGCCGCGCTGGTCGTCATCGACAGGATCAGCGCACCGACGCCGCGCGGGTCCGGCCCGCCCTGGGCCTCGCGGACGACGTCGAGGGTCGCCATCATCTCGGCGGCCTCGGCGGTGAGCGCGGCACGGTCGGGCGCGGGCAGTTCGGCGCGCGCCAGCTCGCGGCAGACGAGGGCGTGCCAGTCGCGCGAGTTGACTTCGGGCAGCGTCTCGATTCCGTCCGGCGGCAGCTGCGCCCAGATGTCGGAGAGCGTGCGGTTCACCACCGAGGAATTCTGGCGGATGTCGAGCGAGGCGGTGCGGAAGCCGAAGATCTCGGCCTCCAGCCGCAGCGGCCGCAGCCGCGTGCGGGCCAGATCCTCGGCGCCGATCATCATCAGCGCGCGCTCGGCGGCCAGAAGGTCGCGGACGAGTTCATCAGGGTTGGCGTAAGGCCGGGCCGCGCTCTCTTGGCCGTCGGTCGCCTTCAGCCGTTCGGTGATCGCCACGAAATACTGGCGGAACACCTCGTCCGGGTTGCGCCGGGCGATCTCGGCGCCCTGGCCGGAGGCGGCGAGCAGGCCGGCAAGCGCGCTGCGGAAGGCGTCGGGCACGTTGACCGCGTTGGCGCTGATCGAGATCAGCGCCACCATCTCGGTGCAGCCGCTGGCCAGGCGCCGGATCGCGGCGCGGCGGTATTCGGTAAGCGCGAAGCGGGTCGTGTCAGCGGTCACGAACGGATTGCCGTCACGGTCGCCGCCGATCCAGGTGGAAAAGCGCAGGAGCGCCGGCGCCGGCACCGCCGCCTCCGGATAGTGGCGGCGCAGGGCGGCGGCGAGCGCGTCGATCACCCGCGGAGTCTGCTCGTAGAGCGTCTCGTGGAAGAAGTGGAGGCCCCAGGCGATCTCCTGCTCCACCGTCGGCTTCTCGAGGCGCAGTTCGCCGGTCAGCCACAGGAGGTCGATGTCGGTGCGCAGCGCCCGGATCAGCGCCTCGCGCTCGCGCGGGGTCCAGCGGTCGGTCTCCAGCGCGACGAGGCCGCGGTAGATGCGGCGGTGGATCTCCAGCACCGTGACGCGTTTCGCCTCGGTCGGATGGGCGGTGAGGGTCGGGCTGACCTCGGCGCTCGCCAGCGCGGCGGCCAGATCCTCGGCGCTCACCCCGGCGGCAGCGACCGAGCCGACCACGTCGGAGAAGGAGCCGGCGACCTGATCGGGCCCCCCGGCGCTTTCCATGTGGCGGCGGCTGCGCTGGGCGACATTCTCCTCGGCGATGCCGAGCAGCTGGAACCAGATGCCGGTGACCTGCAGCGCCGGCACGCGCAGGGCGTCCGGGATCGTCCCAGCTCGACCCTGATTGCGGCCCTGGTCGCGGCCGGTCTCGAACAGATGCTTGATCAGGCCGGGCTCGCGGCGGCGGACCACGTCGGCGAGCAGCCCGAACAGGAGCTCGAACACCGGCGTGAAGTCGTCGTCGGCAAGGACGCCGGGGGCCTCGAACGGCGGGCGCGTGGGGGCGACGCTGGGCATGGGGCGATCCTTCCTCTCCGGTCCCCCGCGCGTTCCGGGCAACGTGCCGGGCGCAGGGGCGCTTTCCCCACGGATCTACGGGAAAGTCGGCCGGCCTTCGACGGAGAGATTGACGCAGGGGGCTGCGACACTGCGGCTCAAGCCCCTGTGCACAAAGGCATCCTGCCGCCGGAACGGCGGTTTCGCGATTTCTGAAGTCACCGCAAAGTCCGGCTGAACGGGTGGCGTCCCGCGATCAGGACGGGTGGGTCATGTCCAGCGGCACGACGAAGCGGTCATAGTCCGCCTCTGAGACGAAGCCCGAGCCGAGCGCCGCCTCCTTCAGCGTCAGCCCCCTTGCCTGCGCCTCCTTGGCGATCTTGGCCGCCTTGTCGTAGCCGATGTGGCGGTTGAGCGCGGTGACCAGCATCAGGTTGCGACCCAGATTCGCCTCGATCTTCGCGATGTCCGGCTCGATGCCGCAGGCGCAATGGGCCTTGAAGGCGAGGCAGGCGTCGGACAGGAGCGCGATCGATTCCAGCACGTTGTGCACCATGACCGGCTTGAACACGTTGAGCTGGAAATTGCCCTGGCTGCCGGCGAAGGCGACGGCCGCGTCGTTGCCGAACACCTGCACGCAGACCATGGTCAGCGCCTCGCACTGGGTCGGGTTGACCTTGCCCGGCATGATCGACGAGCCCGGCTCGTTTTCCGGGATGCGGATCTCGCCGATGCCGCAGCGCGGGCCGGAGGCGAGCCAGCGCACGTCGTTGGCCATCTTCATCAGCCCGCCGGCCAGCGTGCGCAGCGCCGCCGAGGCCTGCACCAGCGCGTCATGGGCCGAGAGCGCGAAGAACTTGTCGTCGGCCGAGCGGAAGGGATGGCCGGTGAGGGCGGCGATCCGCGCCGCCGCCCGGTCGCCGAATTCGGGATGGGCGTTGAGGCCGGTGCCGACCGCCGTCCCGCCGATGGCGAGATCGCAGAGGCCCGGCACGCTCGCCCTGACGGCGCCAAGGCCGAAGTCGAGCTGGGCCACCCAGGCGCCGATCTCCTGGCCGAGGGTGACGGGGGTCGCGTCCTGGAGATGGGTGCGCCCGGTCTTGACGATACCGCCATAGGCCGCCGCCTTGTCGGCCAGCGTGTCGCGCAGGCGGCCCACGGACGGCAGCAGCCGGCCGGCAATCTCCTCGACCACGGCAATGTGCATCGCCGTCGGGAAGGTGTCGTTGGAGGACTGGCCGCGGTTGACGTGGTCGTTGGGGTGGACCGGGCTCTTGGCGCCGCGGGTGCCGCCGGCGATCTCGATCGCCCGGTTGGAGATCACCTCGTTGGCGTTCATGTTGGACTGGGTGCCCGAACCGGTCTGGAACACCACCAGCGGAAACTCGCCGTCGAGCCGCCCCGCGATCACCTCGTCGGCCGCCTTGACGATCAGGTCGGCGATGTCGGCCGGCAATTCGCCGAGATCGGCATTGGCCTCGGCGGCGGCGCGCTTCAGGATGCCGAGGGCGCGGATCATCGGCCGGCCCCAGCGGAAGCGGTCGACGCCGATCGGGAAGTTGCCGATCGAGCGCTGGGTCTGCGCGCCCCAGTAGCGGTCGGCCGGCACCTCGACGGTGCCCATCGTGTCGCTCTCGCGGCGGATCGCATCGGTCATCTCGTCCTCTCCCTCGGTCTGTCCGGCGTCTCGTCGCCGCGGGCGGGTCTGTCGTGTGACGTTCGGCGTGGCGATCGGTTCCACCGCCTTGCCTCCAGTCGTCGGCCTTCCGGGACAGCACCCGGCAAATATTGCCGGGCAAGATCTTCACCATCTGTTAACAAATTGCCGGGTCTGACACGACTTCACAGTGCCTTCAGCGATCAAGACCCTCAACGAAACGTTAACGCGTATTTTTCACGCCGCGCAATTTGATACAAAACGATACCCTGCCGAGTTTCGTCTTGTGAGAGTGTCCATGATGCTTGCATCCGGATGCCGGCGATCACCAGTCCTTTCTCCCGAAGAGGAGGAGAACACGATGAATATCGGTGGAACAGGCGGGTACAGTCCCGCCGCCGGCCTTGCCTCGCGTATCCTGAGCCAGGCCGACACGGATGTCGATGGCGCCCTCTCGCTCGAAGAATTCGCAGCGACGGGCGACAGCGAAGCATCCGACGAAGACGTATCGGATATCTTTTCCGCGCTCGATGCGGACAGCGACGGCGCGATCACCGGCAGCGAGCTTGCCTCCGGGATCGAGCAGTTCTCGTCCGAGGCCGCCTCCACGCTGCTGTCCCTGCAGGAGTTCGGCGCCGGTGGACCTCCGCAAGGTGGGCCGCCTCCGGGTGGTCCGCCTCCGGGAGGCGGCGGCGCGGATCTCTTCGCCGAGACGGACGAGGACGAGTCGGGCACCCTGTCGCTCGAGGAATTCTCCGCCACCGGCGAGGACTTCGGTCTTGATGCCGACAAGGCGGAGGAACTGTTCAACCTGATCGATGCCGACAGCGACGGCGAGATCACGGAGGACGAGAACGCCGCCTTCGAGGAGACGAAGGCCCAGAGCGCGGCGGGCGGTCCTCCCCAGGGCGGCCCTCCCCCGGGTGGACCGCCTCCGGGTGGCCCCCCCTCGGGCAGCACGGCCAGCAGCACGGCCAGCAGCACGGGCGGATCGGGCGGCCTGCCGGATCTCGCCAGTCTTCTGGCCGGCAACTCCGCCTACGGCAGTTCGCAGACCATCGACCTGACCAAGCTGTTCGATCAGGCCGCCTGAGCGGCGACCTGACCGGACGCGACACGCGATCCATGTTCCGCGTCTCGCGGTGATGGCCGGACCATGGGTCTCCCATGGCGTCCGGCCATTTCCCGTTGCACCATGCGGCGCCCGGCCGTCATCACCGCGCCGGTGCCGGCCCCTTCCTTCCTTCCCCCGCGCCGCAGGCGGCACGGGCAGACCGACGAGCACGCCCCATGCAACCGCATATCCTCATCGTCGAGGACGACCCGGTGATCCGCCAGCTGGTCGAGAAGTTTCTCGGCGAGAGCGGCCTGAAGGTCTCCTCGGCCGCCACGCCCGGGCCATGGACGCGATGCTCGCGGCCGGCCCGGTCGACCTGGTGGTGCTCGACCTGATGCTGCCGGGCGAGGGCGGCCTGTCGATCTGCCGGCGCCTGAGGCGCGACAAGGGTCCGCCGATCCTGATGCTGACCGCGCTCGGCGAGGATATCGACCGCATCGTCGGGCTGGAGACCGGCGCCGACGACTATCTGGTGAAGCCGTTCAACCCGCGCGAACTGCTCGCCCGGATCCGCGCCGTGCTGCGCCGCTGGGAGGAACCCGTCGCCGCGCCGCCGCGCGACGTCGTGATCGGCGGGCAGATCCAGTTCGACCGCTGGACCGTCGACCTGCTGCGCCGCCAGCTCTACGACGTCGAGGGCGTGCGGGTGTCGCTGACCAGCGGCGAATTCGACCTGCTGGTCACCTTCTGCCGCCACGCCGGCCAGGTGCTTGCCCGCGACACGCTGCTGGAGATCACCCGCGGCCGGGCGAGCGGCGGACCCTATGACCGCAGCATCGACATCATGGTCAGCCGGCTCCGGCGCAAGCTCCAGTCCGAATCGGACGACGGCGGCCTGATCAACACGGTGCGCAACGTCGGCTATGTCTTCTCCGCACAGGTCCGCGAAAAGCGATGAACCGCCTTCTCGTCCGCTTCCCGGCGCTGCAGCGGATCGGTGTCCAGATCGCCCTGTTCGTGACGCTGGCGATCGTCGCGACCATCCTGCTGATGGCGACCGTGTTCGTGCTGGTCGACCGGGTGCGCGGCGGCCCCCCCTTTACCGGCGAGGAAGAGGAACTGTTCGCCTACACCGGCCGGATCGTGCTGCTCTCGTCGCTGCTCGATGCCGCCCCGCCCGTCGAGCGCGACACCGTGCTGGCGCTGGCGCTCGGCAACGACGCGCATCTGCGCAAGGTCGCGGCGCCGCCGTCGCCGGGCAAGCCGGGCCTGCAGGCCGAAGGTGTCCTGCCCCGGGAGAGTTTCGAGACCCTGATGATCCCCCGGGCGCTGGCCCTGCGCCTGCCGGACCACATCCGCTGGCAGCTGGTGGCGCCGACCCTCGCGGACAGCCGTTATCCGGACGTGGTCGTCTCCCTGACCGGCGACCTGCACCTGCGCTTTTCCCATTCGGGGATCGACCTCCCCCGGCCGCCGCCGCCGCTCGGCCTGCTGATCGCCGGCGGCCTTGCCATCCTCGTCACCAGCGGCCTGCTGATCGCGGCACTCAAAAGCTCGGTGATCGCGCCGCTGGAACGGCTGGCCGCCGGCGTCGCCCGCGCGGGCGGCGCGCTCGATGTCGCGCCCTTCGTCGGCGAGGGTGCGATGGAGGTGCGCCGGCTTGCGGCCGAACTCAACGGCCTGCGCGACCGCCAGCGCGAGATGATGACCGCCCGCACCGAGATGCTGGCCGCCGTCGGCCACGACCTGCGCACCCCGCTGACCCGGCTGCGGCTCAGGGCCGAGGAGGTCGAGGCGGACACGGTGCGCGCCGACCTCGTCGGCGAGATCGACCGATTGTCGCAGCTGACCGACAAGGCGCTCGCCTTCCTGCGCGGCGAAGCGGTCGCCGAGCCCTTCGTGCGGATCGACGTCGCCTCGCTGGTCGCCTCGATCGCCGACGGCTTTGCCGAGCTCGGCCGCGACGTCGCGCTCGACCTGCCGCCGCGCCTCGTCGCCCGCTGCCAGCCGGATGCGCTCGCCCGGGCGATCGGCAACCTCGTGGAAAACGCCTTCAAGTTCGGCCGGACCGTGTCGCTGCGGCTGGCCGCGGGTGACGACGGCCGGATGATCATCGAGGTCGCCGACGACGGCCCCGGCATCGACGAGGCGCTCCGCGAGCGCCTGCAGCAGCCCTTCGTACGCGGCGACGACGGCGAGGGCCGGGGCGACGCCCGCGGCGGCTTCGGCCTCGGGCTTGCGATCGCCCGGCGGGTGGCGATCGACCACGGCGGCGACCTCCTGCTCACCAACCGCCAGCCGCACGGGCTGGTCTGTCGGCTGTCGCTGCCGGTGCTGGAGGGGGAGGCGGCGACGGGGTGAGCGGGGGCGGTGCAGGAAACTCCGCGCACCCGGCCTCGTCCTTCGAGACGGCCCTTGCGGGCCTCCTCAGGATGAGGCCTTCGCGGATTTCTCGTTTTATCCCAGACAATTCCCCTTTGCTCGTCCTGAGGAAGGCGCGAAGCGCCTGTCTCGAAGGACGAGGGCAAAGGCCCCTGCCGCGCGTGTCGATCGGACAGGAGCAGATCACACACCCCTCCCCAAACGAAAACGGCGACCTTCCGGCCGCCGTTCCCTGTCTCATAGGCCTCGCCACTGCCTCAGGCAAAATCGCCCGTGGTGAAGGGCAGCAGGCGCGGGTGCTTGCCGGTGGCCTTGAACACCGCGTTGGCGACGGCCGGGCCGATCGGCGGGACGCCGGGCTCGCCGACGCCGGTGGGCGCCTCGGCCGACGGCACCACGTGCACCTCGACCACCGGCATGTCGGACATGCGCAGCGGCTCGAACGTGTCGAAGTTGGCCTGGTCGACGACGCCGTCGGTCAGCGTCACCGCGTTGCGGAGCACGGCGCCGAGGCCGAAGCCGATGCCGCCTTCCATCTGCGCCTTGATGTTGTCCGGGTTGACCGCCACACCGCAGTCGACCGCGCAGACCACCTTCTCCACCTTCACCTCGCCGTCGGCATAGGTGATCTCCGCCACTTCGGCGACATAGGTGTTGAACGACTTGTGGACCGCGACGCCGCGATAGCGGCCCTCGGCCGGCGGCGTGTCCCAGCCGGCCTTCTCGGCGGCGAGCTTCAGCACCGCCGCCTTGCGCGGGTCGTCCTTGATCAGGGCGAGGCGGAAGGCGACCGGGTCCTTGCCGGCTTTCGCCGCCAGAAGGTCGATCATCGTCTCCATCACGTAGGCGGTGTGGGTGTGGCCGACCGAGCGCCACCACAGCACCGGCACGCCGACCTTCGGCGAGTGGAGCTCCACCCGCAGGCCCGGAATGGCGTAGGTGGTGTCGTGGATGCCCTCGACCGAGGTGTCGTCCACGCCGTTCTTGACCACCATCTGCTCCATGGCGGTGCCGGTGAAGATCGACTGGCCGACGACCCGGTGCTCCCATCCGGAGATGTTGCCCTCGGCATCGACGCCGGCGCGGACCCGGTGCAGGTAGGCCGGCCGGTAGTAACCGCCCTTGATGTCGTCCTCGCGGGTCCAGACCAGCTTGAGCGGCTGGGCCTTGCCCCAGGTCTTGGCGACCAGCGCCGCCTCGGCGATGTATTCGCTGTTGTAGACCGCACGGCGGCCGAATGAGCCACCGGCCCAAAGCGTGTTGATCGCCACCTTCTCGGGCGCGATGCCGAGGATGCCGCCGGCGACCATCTGGTCGACCGACTGGAACTGGGCGCCGGTCCAGATCGTCACCGACTTGCCGGCGTCGGCAAGGATGGTGACGTTGAGCGGCTCCATCGGCGCGTGGGCAAGGTAGGGGAAGCGGTATTCCGCCTCGATCACCTCGGCGGCCTTGGCCAGCGCGCCCTCGGCGTCGCCGTCGTTGGCCACCGCACCGGCGGTCTTCGCGAGTTCCGCATATTCGGCAAAGATCTGCTCGCTGCCGCGGGTCTCGGCGGCGGCCTCGTCCCATTCGACGGTGACGAGATCACGCGCCTTGATCGCCGGCCAGGTCTTGTCGGCGAAGACGGCGACACCGAAGGGGCCGGACTTCACGTCGACCACGCCCTTGACCTTCAGCGCCTCGGCGGCGTCGAAGGACTTCACCGTCGCGCCCCACTTCGGCGCGCGGATCACGGTCACGACCAGCATGTCGTCCATGTGCACGTCCATGCCGTAGACGCCAGGGGCGCCCGCGGACTTGACCGGGACGTCGACGCGGCGGAAGTCCTTGCCGATGTAGACCCATTCCTCGGGCGTCTTCAGCTTCGGCTCGGCCGGAACGGGAAGCGCGGAGGCGGCGGCGGCGAGATCGCCGAAGCTGGCGCTGCGCTCGCCATGGGTGATCCGCCCACCCGCGACCTTGATCTCCCCGGCCGGAACCGACCAGGCCGCGGCGGCGGCGGCGACCAGCATCGTCCGGGCGGCGGCGGCGGCCGTGCGATACTGCATGAAGGAATTGGCCATCGACGTGGAGCCGCCGGTGCCCTGGATGCCGAAGAACAGGTTCTTGTAGAGTTCGGTGTTGGCCGGCGAGAACTCGGCGACCATCTGGTCGGGCGACGCGTCGAGTTCGTCGGCCACCAAGGTGACGAGGCCGGTGGCGATGCCCTGGCCCTTGTCGAGATGCTTGATCAGCACCGTGACCTGCCCGTTCGGGGCGATGCTGACGAAGGGATTGAACACCACGTCGGCGTCGGCCGCCCCGGTCGCGGCCTCAGCGGTGCCGGTGCGCGGCAGGGCGAGACCGATGATCAGCCCGGCCCCGACGCCGCCGAAGGCCTTGAGAAAGCCGCGGCGCGAGGTGGCCGGCAGCAGCGGGTCGGCCGCGATCGGCCGGTTGAGGTGATGCAGCATGGATCAGCCCTCCATCATGTCGGACGCGCGCTTCACGGCGGCGTGGATGCGTGCGTAGGTGGCGCAGCGGCAGGCGTTGCCGTCCATGGCGTTGAGGATGTCCTCGTCGGTCGGCTTCGGCGTCTCGGTGAGCAGCGCCGCGGCGGCCATGATCTGGCCGGACTGGCAGTAGCCGCACTGCGGCACCTGGATCTCGACCCAGGCGGCCTGCACCGCCTGCGCGGCCTTGCCGGACAGGCCCTCGATGGTGGTCACCGCGGAGGTGCCGACATCGCCGACCGCAGTCTGGCAGGAGCGCACCGGCACGTTGTCGATGTAGACGGTGCAGGCGCCGCAGAGGCCCGCACCGCAGCCGAACTTGGTACCGGTCATCTGGAGGTCGTCGCGCAGCGCCCAGAGCAGCGGCGTGTCGTCCGCGACGTCGATCTCGCGCTCGGCGCCATTGATCGTCAGCTTGATCATGGAGGAAATCTCCCGGATGTGTCGTCGGGTCCCGCCGCGAGGCGACGGAACCGGATGGAAAAAGGTGCTTGAAAGAACAAGGCCGGCGGTCGCGCGCCGCGACCCGGCCCGGCGGTTTGCGGCCCGCCGGACGGCCGGATGTCGGCGCCTGCGGCTCGAACGACCGAAAGGTCGGGGACAGACAGCGGGATGTCCCGCGGCGTCTTCGACCTTTGCATGATTCCAGAGTAGGTATATCAACCGACCCATATAAACCAAACCGAATTCGATTCATGCGCCCCATCGACGACGTTCATATCCGCCGCCTCGACATGTCCCTCCTGATCGTCTTCGACGCTCTGCTGCGCTCCGGGCGGATGAGCGAGGTGGCGCGCGAGCAGGGCCTCACCCAGTCGGCCGTCAGCCACGCGGTCGGGCGGATGCGGGAAATCTTCCGCGACCCGCTGTTCGTGCGCAACGGCTCGGGCGTGACGCCCACGCCGCGGGCCCGGCAGCTTGCCGAGCCGATCCGTGAGGCGATCAGCGCCGTGCGGCTGGCGGTGCGCATCGGCCACGGCTTCGATCCCGCCGGCTCGCAGCGCAACTTCGTGATCGCCGCCGTCGACAGCCTGATCGCACAGGTTGCACCCGGCCTGCTGCGCACGCTTTCGGCCTTTGCCCCGGGCTGCCGCGTCAGCTTCGTCACCCTCGGCCTCGAGGCCCTGCAGGAGGCGCTGGCCGGCGGCGCGGTCGATCTGGCGGTCGGCGCGTTCGGCGACGGCGTGCCGGACACGAGCCAGACCGACCTCTATCCCGAAACCTTTCTGGTGGTCGTCCGGCGCGGCAACCCGCGGGTGGGCGACACGCTCGACCTCGACCTCTATTGCACGCTCGACCACGTGCTCGTCTCGCTGTCGGGCAATGCCGACGGCAAGGTCGACGCGGCGCTGACCCGGCTCGGCCGGCGCCGGCGGGTGGCGCTGGTGATGCCGCAGTTCATTCCGGCCTTCACGACGATCGCGAAATCCGATGCGATCATGACGGCCCCCTCGCGCGTTTGTCGCAAGCTGGCCGATCTCTTCGACCTTCGGATCTTCGATCCGCCGCTCGACGTGCCGGGGTTCCGCATCAGCGTGCTGCGGCACCGGCTCTCGAACGGCGACCCGGCCGTGGACTGGCTGGAGACGCAGGTGCGGCAGGCGATGCTGCCCACGGCGGTGCCTGTCGGGGAGGAAGGGGCGACGTGAAGACGTCATCCTCCGAGGGGTAGAGAAGGGCCGGCGCAGGACGCAGCCGGGTCTGGCACGATCGTTGCGTCGCACTTGCGACGACGGCGAGCCGAAATCCCGGCGCACGAACAACAGGCTACCTTCCGATGACAGCAGTCGCCGACCTTGCTCCCGCCCCGCCGACCCGCCTGCGCGTGCGCGACGACCACCAGACGCTCGGCGCCCATCTCGCGCTCTGGGCCGGCGAGGACGCCGCGCGGCTGGCGGTGGCCGCGGCGATCGTCGCCATGTCGGAGGCCGGCAAGAAGGTTGCGACGATGCTGGCCCGCGGCGGCCTCGACGGCGATCCGGCGCGGATCGTCGGCACCAACAGCGACGGCGACCGGCAGAAGGCGCTCGATGTCGCCGCCCATGGCGTGTTCGTCGAGGAGGCGCTGCGCGCCGGCGCGGCCTGGATCGGCTCAGAGGAGGCCGCGGCCCCGATCGAGGGCGCGAGCAACGGACGGGTGGCGATCGCCTTCGATCCGATCGACGGCTCGTCGATGATCGGCATCGCGGGTGCCTGCGGCACGCTGTTCTCGGTGCTGCCGGTCCCCGCCGGCTCGGACGCCGCCGGGCAGGTCGCCAGCCTGACGGAGCCCTTCGCCCAGCCGGGCGCGCGCCAGCTTGCCGCCGGCTACCTCGTCTACGGCCCCGAGACCGTGTTCGGCTTCACCGTGGGCCACGGCGTGCAGATGATGACGCTCGACCGCAACGACGGCGTGTTCAAGGGCACCGGCCTTGCCCGCAAGATGCCGGCCTCGACCAGCGAGATCGGCGTCGACCTGTCCTTCCGCCGCCACTGGACCGGCCGGCAGGCGCGCTATGTCGACGACTGCCTGGCCGGCCGCGACGGCCCGCGCGGCGAGGACGTGCGCCTGCGCTGGATGATGGCGGCGGTGGTGGATCTCCACCGCATCCTCGTGCAGGGCGGGATCTTCCTCTACCCGGCCGACCGCCGCCCCGGCAACGCCAATGGACGGCTGCGCCACGTCTACGAGGTCAATCCGATGGCGCTGCTGATCGAGCAGGCCGGCGGACGGGCGACCGACGGCGAGGGCCGCCGCCTGCTGGACCTCGTCCCCGGCCACCTCCACGACCGGGCCCCGATCGTGGCCGGCTCCCGCCGCGAGGTCGACCGCTACGAGAGTGCGGGCTGACGGGCTTCCGCTTCGGGCTTCGGGCTTCCGGCTTCGGAGAAGTCTTCATCGCAATGAAAACGGGCCCGGATCGCTCCGGGCCCTTTTCGTTTCGCCTCACTGACCGGTGACGTCGCCGGTCAGTTGCCCGCGGCGTTGACGAGGCTGATGCCGGTCGAGGCGGGCTGGGTCAGCGTGCCGACCAGCGTCAGGAACTTCTGGATTTCCGACAGCTTGGCGTTGGCGACGTAGATCGTGTCCTTGTCGTAGACCTGGAACTGCTTGGCCATGAACAGGCCGGCCGGGGCGCGCAGGTCCAGCCGGTAGATCACCGGCACGGTCTCGCCGTAGTTCGACGCAAGGACCTGGCTGTCGGGCTTGAGGCGCGACAGGATGGTGCGCTGCTCCATGCGGTAGATGAAGACGCCGGCCGGATCGGCGCGGTTGTCGAGCAGGCCGCCCGCCTTGGCGATCGCCTCGCTGAGCATCATCTCCTGGGAGGTGAACGGAATGTCGGCATGGGTTCCGGCCGCGCCGAAGACGGTGAAGGTCTGCGTCTTCTGGCTGATCGCGATCACGTCGCCGGCGGAGACGAGGACGTTCTCGCGCGGATTGTCGATGATCTTCTGCATCGGCACCCGGGCGGTGACCGAGCGCCGCGTCAGGGTGACGAAGGCCTGATGCGCCGGGACGCTGACGCCGCCGGCCTCGGCCACGACGTCGAGCAGGCGGTCGCCGCTCGGCGACAGCGGAATGCGGCCGCCGCGGGTGACCTCGCCGGTCACCGTCACCGTGTTGCCGACGCTCTTGACGACGTTGACCAGCACCTGGGGCTCGATGGCCTTGCCGGCCAGGGAGCGTTCGATGTCGGCGCGCACCTGCTGGGTGGTCCGGCCGGAGGCGGTCACGACGCCGGCGTAGGGTACGACGATCGCGCCGTCGGAGCCGACCATCTGCGGGGGGATCGTGGCGCTGTTGGCGCCGGCCGCCGCGGCCGAAACCTGCCCGCCGCCGGAGAAGAGGCCGCCGGTGCCGGCTTCCCAGATCGTCACCGCCACGGTGTCGCCGATGCCGATGCGGCCAATGGAGCCGCCGCCCTTGCCGCCGAAGTTGCCGGCGAAGGTCTCGTTGGTGCGGCCCTGAAGAGCCGCGAGGGACTGCGGCGTGATGTCGACCAGTTCATAGGCGCTGAGGGCCGGCAGCTGCTTGCCCGCATCTTCGTGGATCGCCGAGGCGCTCGGCCCCTCGGCCGGAAGATTTGAACAGGCGCTCAGTGCCAGGCCGGCGGTGAGCACGACGGTCGCGCGGAAATGCATACCCGTTTCTACCCTCTCAGACGCCCCCGCCCGCCGCCCCGAATCTCGGAACAACGAACATGTCCGGCGCCACTCATACCCAAATCGTCTGCGACTTTAAACTCGCCGATTTAACCGAAAGAACGGCGAGGGGGCGTGGTAGCGCTTTTTTCACCAGAACCGTTCGGATTCTTGCCGTTACGTTTAACGACTGGTTACCATGTTGCGGCCCGGGCGCCCCCCGTTTTCACAGCGAAATCATGGCCCGGTCGAGCGCGACACTCTTGAGGACCGCGTGAACCCGGCGGCCGGGCACCAGGTCGAGGTTGGCGGCCGAGCGGCGGGTGACCCGGGCGAATACGACGGCGGTGTTGCAGCGGAGTCGCAGCAGAACCGCGCTGTCCCCGGTCGCCACGACCGCCTCGACCACCCCCGGCAGGCTGTTGAGCGCACTGACGCCGACGGGCGGATCGAGCGCCAGCATCACGTCGCGGGCACGGATGCGCAGCCGGACCCGCCCCGCCGCCGGCAGGTCGCCGCTGGGCACCGCCAGCCGTCCGGCCGCGGTGTCGAGCAGGGTCAGCTGCCACTCCGGCTCGGTGCCGACCACCTCCGCATCCAGCATCACCCCGGCTTCCGCCGTCACGCCGCCGGGCAGGATGTCGAGCCCGGCCATCACCTCGGCGGTCGGACCATGGGCCACCACCCGGCCGCCGGACAGCGCCACCATCTCGCCGGCCAGCCGTCCGACCTCGGCGACGGAATGGCTGACGTAGAGGATCGGCACGCGGCTCTCGTCGCGCAGGCGCTCCAGATAGGGCATGATCTCGGCCTTGCGCGCCTCGTCGAGCGCGGTCAGCGGCTCGTCCATCAGCAGCAGCCGCGGCGCGGACAGCAGCGCCCGGCCGATGGCGACCCGCTGCTTCTCGCCGCCCGAGAGGCCGGACGGACGGCGCGCCAGCAGCGACCCGATGCCGAGCATCTCGACCACGGCGTCGATCTCGGCCCGGCCGCCCCCCTGGCCGCGCAGCCAGCGCCCGTAGAGAAGGTTGCGGCGCACGTCGAGATGGGGAAACAGCCGGGCCTCCTGGAAGACATAGCCGATGCGGCGCCGATGGCGCGGCAGGTCGAGGCCGGCGGCGCTGTCGTGGAGCACCGTGCCGTCGACGACGATGCGGCCGGCGCCGGGCCGGCGCAGGCCGGCAATCACGTTCACCAGCGTCGTCTTGCCCGAGCCGGAGGGGCCGAACAGGGCGTTGAGCCCGTTGCCGAGGCGCAGATCCACGTCGAGCGTGAAGCCGGGGACGGCGTGGCGGACGGCGATCTCGATCGTCATCGGGTCTCGATCCGGCGGGCGATGCGCCGCGACAGGAGTTCGGAAGCGACCAGCGCCGCCATCGAGATCGCGATCGACACCAGCGTGAGCCGCAGCACGCCGGCGTCGCCGCCCGGCACCTGCATGAAGGTGTAGATGGCGGAGGCGAGCGTCTGGGTTTCGCCCGGAATGTTGGAGACGAAGGTGATGGTGGCGCCGAACTCGCCCATCGCCTTGGCGAAGGCGAGGATCGCGCCGGCGAGGATGCCCGGCAGGATCAGCGGCAGCGTGACCGTGGCGAACACGATCCCCGGCCCGGCGCCAAGCGTTGCGGCGGCGTCCTCCAGCCGGCGGTCGACCGCCTCGATCGCCAGCCGGATCGCCCGCACCAGCAGCGGAAAGCCCATCACGGCGGCGGCGAGCGCCGCACCGGTCCAGCGGAAGGAGAAGACGAGGCCGAGATGCTCGGCGAGCGCCGCGCCGATCACGCCGCGCCGCCCGAAGCCGATCAGCAGCAGATAGCCGGTGACCACCGGCGGCAGGATCAGCGGCAGATGCACGAGGCCGTTCAGGATCGCGTGGCCGGGAAAGCGGCCGCGGGCCAGCAGCAGCGCCACGCCGACGGCCGGCGGCAGGCTGAACAGGGTGGCGACCGCCGCCACGCGCAGGCTGAGCGCGACCGCCGTCCATTCCTCCGCCGAGAGTTCGAACCCCGCCAATCGCCCCATCCCCTGCTCTGCGCTATGTTCCAACGACTATCGCGATGACCGATCCCGGTGCCCTCTGCCGAGGCGTTCAGTTTGCGACCGGCTGGTCCAGCCAGACGAAGCCCCACGCCTCGAAGACCTTGCGGGCGTCCGCCGAGCGGAGAAACGTCGCAAATCCCTCGCGTCCGGCGATGCCGCCCCGGCCAGCACGGCGGCAGGGTAGACGATCGGCGGATGGCTGTCCGCCGGGAAGCGGGCAACGATGCGCACCCCCGGGTCCGCCGCCGCGTCGGTCGCGTAGACGATGCCGAGCGGCGCCTCGCCGCGCGAGACGAGCATCAGGGCGGCCCGCACGTTGTCGGCCTGGGCGACCTTCGCCTCGACGCTGCGCCAGAGGCCCAGTGCCGTCAGCGCGGCCTTGCCGTAGCGGCCGGCCGGCACGGCATCGACATTGGCCATCGCCAGCCGCCCGTCGGCCAGTGCTGCGGCCAGCGCCAACGGATCCGCCAGATCGACCGGGCCCTGCGACCCGGCCGGCGCCACCAGCACGATCGCGTTGCCGAGCAGTCGGACCTCGGTGCCCGCGCGGACCAGACCCTTGTCGCGAACATGGGCCATCCAGTCGAGATCGGCGGAGACGAACACGTCGGCCGGCGCGCCCTGCTCGATCTGCCGGGCGAGCGCCGAACTGCCCGCGTAGGACACCCGGACCTCGCCGCCGCCGGCAGCCTTCCACGCGGCGGCGATCTCGTCCAGCGCGGTCTTGAGGCTGGCGGCGGCAAACACCGTCACCTCGTCGGCGCGGGCCGCCGCCGCCGGGACGGCGAGGACGACGCCGAGGGCGAGCGCGGCCACGAGGCGCCGCAGCGGCGCGCCGAGGACGGAGTCGAAGGCGGTGAACATCGGCGGCTTTCCTCTTTCGCAATATTCCGATGGATATAGCCAGTCCCGACCGGTCGCAAGCCTGTGCCGGCGATGGCAGCGCTGGCGCACCGCCCGCCCGGGCCACCCGCCCGTGAATAAGGGTTCACCCCCCTCGTCCGATCGACTAGAGGTGGGCACCCCTCCCGGTTCCGCGCCCGGCGCGCCCGGAAAGAGGACCGACAGCGGGAGAGACCAGATGACGACGCGCGCCTTCGGCAGACTTGCGACCGGCGAGACGGTGGAGGAGATCACCATCGGCCGCGATGGCCTCTCGGCCGCGATCCTCACCTTCGGCGCCATCCTGCGGCGGCTTGATGTGTCCACCGCACAGGGGCCGCGCAATGTCGTGCTCGGCTTCGAGGAGGTCGCGCCCTATGACGGCGACGGCCGCTATTTCGGCGCGATTGCCGGGCGCTGCGCCAACCGCATCGCCGGCGGCGCCTTCGAACTCGACGGCACCTCCTATCGGCTGCCGCTCAACCAGGCCGGCCGGACCCATCTCCACGGCGGCCTGCGCGGCTTTGCCCAGCGGCTGTGGCAGGTGGAAAGCCGCGACGACCAGTCCGTGACGCTAACCCGGCGTTCGCCGGACGGCGAGGAGGGCTATCCGGGCACACTTGACGTGTCCTGCCGCTACGAGATCGCGGCGGATCGCCGTCTGACGATCACGCT
Organism: Methylobrevis pamukkalensis; assembly: GCF_001720135.1. Classification (GTDB taxonomy): domain Bacteria; phylum Pseudomonadota; class Alphaproteobacteria; order Rhizobiales; family Pleomorphomonadaceae; genus Methylobrevis; species Methylobrevis pamukkalensis. Next base: position 19,623 of record NZ_MCRJ01000024.1, on the reverse strand, counting down.
GACGGCCACCACCGACGCGCCGACGCTCGTCAACCTCGCCGGCCACGCCTATTTCAACCTCGACGGCGACGGCGACATCCTGGATCATGACCTCACCGTGGCGGCGGAAGCCTATACGCCGATCGACGCCGACCTGATCCCGACCGGCGAGATCCGGCCCGTGGCGGGCACGCCCTTCGATTTCCGCGCCGCCCGGCCGATCCGGCGCGCGGAGGCCGGCGGGCGGGTCGGCTACGACCACAATTTCGTGCTGACCGACGCGCGCTCCGACACGCCGCGTCTGGCCGCCCGGCTGTCCGGGCAAGGCGGCCTGACGATGGATCTGTTCACCACCGAGCCGGGGCTGCAGGTCTACGACGGGTCGATGATCGTGCCGATGGCCGGCACCGACGGACGATCTTTCTCGCCCAATTCCGGGATCTGTCTGGAGCCCCAGGTGTTTCCCGACGCGATCAACAACCCGCGCTTTCCCTCCGCCGTGCTGCGGCCGGGAGAGACCTACCGGCAGGTCACGGCCTATCGTTTTGGGGAGACGTGACGCCGACGGAGGATCCCCGATGCTGCGGCGACTGATGCGCATGGCAATGGCCCGCAGGGGCCGCGGCCGCCGGCGCGACCCCCAGCGCGACAGGATGATCATCCTGCTGCTGGCGGCGGCGGGAATGACGATCTACGCGCTGTGGAACCGCGGCGGGATCTGACGGGCAAGGGATGGCCGGGCGGCGACGGGCGGGCCGGCGCATGCCGCGATGGGGCGCGGAACCGCAGTGCGGTGGCGCGGGAGCGCGTTACGTGTCTCAGCCCCTCTGCCGTCTTTGCCGGGCTTGACCCGGCAACCCAATAGCCTCGCTGAGGAGAGCGATCGACCGGGCCGTCAACGCGTGGCCCCAACCGACCATGTGGCGTGCCGCACGGCCAGTGGATCGCCGGGTCAAGCCCGGCGAAGACGGATGAGAGGATCAAATCCCTTGCGATCTCCGATCCTTGCCGAAACGGACCGGAGCGCTCATGACAGGCGATGAAACGCCAGGCGGACCAGCCGCAGCGTCTCGCCCCCTTCAGTCCGCGTCCCCTCAGTCCGCGTCGCCGTCGCTGGCGGCCTTCGTCGCCAGCTTGTCGGAGAAGAGGTCGCCGCCGACGCCCCAGTTGTGGGGCTCGACGTCCTGGAGGATCACGGTGACGGCGGCGGGCGAACAGCCGAGCACGGCGCAGGTGGTCCGCGTCAGTTCGGCGACGAGTTCGCGGCGCGTCTCGACGGAGCGCCCGGGAAAGAGCTGGACGGTGATGTTGGGCATGCTGTCCTCTGTCCCGTCACATCTCGAAGCCGAGCAGGCGACCGACGGTGAACACGTCCTTGTCGCCGCGCCCGCAGAGATTCATCACGAGGATCTGGTCCTTGGCCATGGTCGGCGCCAGCTTGATCACGTGGGCGAGCGCATGGGCCGGCTCCAGCGCCGGGATGATCCCCTCCAGCCGGGTCAGCAACTGGAAGGCCTCCATCGCCTCGGCGTCGGTCGCGGGCACGTAGGTCACGCGGCCGGTGTCGCGCAGGAAGGAATGTTCCGGGCCGATGCCCGGATAGTCGAGGCCGGCCGAGATCGAGTGGCCCTCGAGGATCTGGCCGTCGTCGTCCTGCAGCAGATAGGTGCGGTTGCCGTGGAGCACGCCGGGACGGCCGCCGGTGAGCGAGGCGGCATGGCCGTTGTGGACGTCGAGCCCGTGGCCGCCGGCCTCCACGCCGTAGATCGCCACCTCCTCGTCGTCGAGGAAGGGATGGAACAGGCCGATGGCGTTGGAGCCGCCGCCGACGCAGGCGACGATGGCGTCCGGCAGCCGGCCTTCCATCTCCTGGATCTGGGCGCGGGCTTCCGTGCCGATGATCGACTGGAAGTCGCGGACCATCGCCGGATAGGGATGCGGGCCGGCGGCGGTGCCGATCAGGTAATAGGTGTCCTCGACATTGGTCACCCAGTCGCGCAGCGCCTCGTTCATCGCGTCCTTGAGCGTGCCGTGGCCGGCGGTGACCGGATGGACCTTGGCGCCCAGGAGCTTCATGCGGAACACGTTGGGCGCCTGACGCTCCACGTCGGTCGCGCCCATGTAGACTTCACAAGGGAAGCCGAAGCGGGCGCAGACCGTGGCGGTGGCAACGCCGTGCTGGCCGGCGCCGGTCTCGGCGATGATCCGGGTCTTGCCCATGCGCTTGGCCAGCAGGATCTGGCCGAGGCAATTGTTGATCTTGTGGCTGCCGGTGTGGTTCAGCTCGTCGCGCTTGAAATAGATCTTCGCGCCGCCGAGGTGCTCGGTCAGCGCTCGGCGAAATACATCGGGCTCGGCCGGCGACATAGTGGGTGTGGAGGTTGGCGATCTCGGCGTGGAAGGCCGGATCGATCTTGGCGGCCTCGTAGGCCGCCTCGAGTTCGAGGATCAGCGGCATCAGCGTCTCGGCGACGAAGCGTCCGCCATAGAGGCCGAAATGTCCGCGCTCGTCGGGACCGGTGCGATAGGAATTTGGCTTCGCGTTCACGCCTCGATGTCCTTCCTCTGGCGACCGGCCGCAGCCGCCGCACCCTCTTCGTCCGCAGCCCTCGCCGCCGCAACGAAGGCCGCGATCCGGTTGCGGCTCTTGATCCCCGGCGCCGTCTCGACGCCCGACGACACGTCGACGCCGCCCGGGCGCAGCAAACGCACCGCCTCGGCGACATTGTCGGGGTCAAGGCCCCCGGAAAGCATGAAGGACCGGTCATGGTCAAGCGCCGTCAGGAGCGACCAGTCGAAAGTCCGGCCAAGGCCGCCGGGGCGGGTCGCCTCCTTCGGCGGCTTGGCGTCGAGCAGCAGGCGGATGCCGGCCTTCGACCACTCCCGTGCGACGCCGACGTCGGCCGCGTCGGCGATGCCGAGGGCCTTCAGGACCGGCACGCCGAAGCGGCTTTCGATCGCGCGCGCCCGCGCCAGATCCTCGTGGCCGTGGAGCTGGAGCACGTCGGGCGCGGCGGCAGCCATGATGGCGGCAAGCAGGTCATCGTCGGCATCGACGGTGAGCGCGACGACCCGCGCCGGCTCCACCGCGAGATCAGGGGCCGCCCGCCGGGCATGCGCGGCAAGCGTGGCCATCGCATCGAGATCGACGTGACGGGGGCTTCTTGGAAAATGGACGAGGCCGATGGTGCCGGCTCCGGCGCCGCGCGCCCAGTCGATGCTGTCGTTCGTCGACAATCCGCAGATCTTGATCTCGAGCGCCACGTCCGTCCGCCTCGCCGCCCGCAGCGGGCGGCGCCATCATGTCAGGGAAATCCTCGGCACATCCCCTTGCACGGATCTCCGCGTCTGTCCACGCGGCCGGCGGACAAAGCCGGGCGCGACCTTCAAGAGGCGTCCGGTCGGAGATCTGGTGCATCGAGGTCCGGTCTGCCAGGGGGGACCCGCTCAGGACTGGTCGACCCGGCGCGGGTAGACATGGAGGCGCGGCGGCAGGCGATGGTGGAGGGCGGCGACCAGCACCAGCAACAGGCTGCCGCCGGCCACCACCGCCACCAGCGTGAGGCCGTGGATCGAGGACGTGGCGGCGAGGATCGGGATCGCACCGGCCGGCGGATGGGTGACGCGCAGCAACGCCATCAGCGCGATCGCCGCGCCGACGCCGATCGCCGCTGCCAGCCAGCCCATCGGCAGGAAGGCCAGAACCACCAGCGTGACGAGGGTCGCGACCGCATAGCCGCCGATCACGTTGGCCGGCTGGGCAAGGGGGCTGGCCGGCTGGCCGAACACCAGAACCGCCGAGGCGCCGAAGGGCGCGATGAGGAAGGGCAGCCCGGTGAGGCCGGCAAGACCGCCCGACAGGCCGATGCCGATCAGCCCGCCGAGACCGGACTTCAGGCTGGCGAGATGCGAGACACTCGGCGGTTCGTGACGGCAGAAGAAGGACTTGAGGTCGATCAGCATGGGCCCATCCGCGTTTTTGCTTATGTATGGTGCACGTTGCATAAGTATAGGACACTTCATGTCGCCTTATTATGCAGCATCTGCACAAAAGTCATACACCTCTTGTGACATGGCTGCTCCCGCACCGGGTGCTGGCTCGGAACGGCCGCAACCGAGGCGGTCGCCCCGGGAACGGGCCGACAGCGGCGCGGCCACCGCGCGGCCGGGCGCGATTGACAGGGCCGCACCGCCCCGCCTAGATCGATGCCAATGTGGAACGGCACCTTGACCGGGGCCCGGCCGGGACAACGACATGACCAAGACACGCATCGACAGCACCGTCGCGCGGCTCGCCGCCGAGGGCCGGCCGGCCCTCGTCACCTTCGTGACCGCCGGCGATCCGGACTACGACACGTCGCTGGAGATCCTGAAGGCGCTGCCCGAGGCCGGGGCCGACATCGTCGAGTTCGGCATGCCCTTCTCCGATCCGATGGCCGAGGGCCCGCCGATCCAGGCCGCGACCCTGCGCGCCCTCAACGGCGGCCAGACCATGATCCGCACCCTGGATATGGTGCGCGCCTTCCGCGCCGGCAACGAGACGACCCCGCTGGTGCTGATGGGCTACTACAATCCGATCTACATCTATGGCGTCGAGCGCTTCCTGACGGACGCCAAGGCCGCCGGCGTCGACGGGCTCATCGTCGTCGACCTGCCGCCCGAAGAGGACGAGGAGCTGTGCCTGCCGGCGATCGAGGCCGGCATCAGCTTCATCCGCCTTGCGACGCCGACCACCGACGACGCCCGCCTGCCGGCCGTGCTCGCGAACACCTCGGGCTTCGTCTACTACGTCTCGATCCTCGGCATCACCGGCACCGCCGCGCCCGACGCCGGCCGGGTCAAGGTCGCGGTCGAGCGGATCAAGCGCCACACCGACCTGCCGGTGATGGTCGGCTTCGGCGTGAAGTCCTTCGAGCAGGCCCGCACCCTCGGCCGCGACGCCGACGGCGTGGTGGTCGGCTCGGCGCTGGTCAACGCGGTGCGGGATTCGCTGGAAGACGGCAAGGCGACGGACCGCACCGTCGGCGCCGTCACCGCCATCGTCGCCGATCTTGCCGCGGGCGTGCGCGCAGCCCGGAGCGAAGCCGCCTGACCATTCAGGCTGCTGCGCCCGCCGGATCGGATCACCGCATCGTCCGTCGTTTCGGGGAAGAAGTGCTGGTTCGGCGCGCCACGGTGCCCCGTCTCGACGCCCCCGGCGTTTTCCGATAGACCAGACCGACGTCGGCGGCGGGCCGCGGCGCCGGTGCCGCGACTTCGCCCCGCCACATTCTCAGGAGACGCTCGTTCCTCCCGCAGCGTCCGAAGGTGCCGTCTTGAACTGGATCAACAGCGTCGTCCGCCCGAAAATCCGCCAGCTCCTCGTCAAGAGGGACGTGCCGGAGAACCTGTGGCTCAAGTGCCCCGAGTCCGGCGAGATGGTGTTTCACCGCGATCTCGAGGCCAACCAGTGGGTCGTGCCGAAGTCCGGCTACCACATGCGCATGCCCGCGCCGCGCCGGCTGGAGAGCCTGTTCGACGAGGGCCGCTTCGAGCCGATCGCCCTGCCCGCCGTGGTGGCCGATCCGCTGAAGTTCCGGGACGAGAAGCGCTACAGCGACCGCATCAAGGCGCCCGCGCCAAGACCGGGCGCGAGGACGCCGTGCTGGTCGGCGCCGGCCTGCTCGAAGGCGTCGAGGTCGTGGCCGGCGTGCAGGACTTCGACTTCATGGGCGGCTCGCTCGGCATGGCCGCCGGCGAGGCGATCGTGACCGGCATGCTGGAGGCGGTGAAGCGCCACGCGCCCTACATCATGTTCTGCGCCTCCGGCGGCGCGCGCATGCAGGAAGGCATCCTGTCGCTGATGCAGATGCCGCGCACCACGGTGGCGATCGAGGCGCTGCGCGAGGCCGGCCTGCCCTACATCGTGGTCCTGACCAACCCGACCACCGGCGGCGTGACGGCCTCCTATGCCATGCTCGGCGACGTGCATGTGGCCGAGCCGGGCGCCCTGATCGGCTTTGCCGGCCCGCGCGTGATCGAGCAGACGATCCGCGAGAAGCTGCCCGAGGGCTTCCAGCGCTCCGAATACCTGTTCGAGCACGGCATGGTCGACATGGTGGTGCATCGCCACCAGATGCGCGAGACGCTGGCCCGCCTCTGCCGCCTGCTCAGCGGCGTGCGGACCGAGCCGACCGCCTCCGTTCCGGCCCTCGAGGCGCCGGTTGCAGCCGAGACCGCCCCCGCCTGAGGCGGCCCGAGGACACCCGACACATGCCTGCGACGCTGGAGATCATCGACCGCCTGTCGTCGCGCTGGCCGAAGGGTTACGACCTTTCGCTGGCGCGCATCGAGCGACTGCTGGGCGCCCTCGGTGATCCGCACCTCCGCATTCCTCCCGTGATCCACGTTGCCGGCACCAACGGCAAGGGCTCCACCATCGCCTTCCTGCGGGCGATGCTGGAGGCGAACCGGGCGCGGGTCCACACCCACACCTCGCCGCATCTCGTCCGCTTCAACGAGCGCTACCGGCTGGCGACCGGCCCGGGCCGGAGTTCCTACGTCGGTGACGCGGCCTTTTCCGATGCGCTGGCGCGGGTGGAGGCGGCAAACGGCGACGAGCAGATCACCCTGTTCGAGATGCTGACGGCGGCCGGCTTCGTGCTGTTTTCCGAGCATCCGGCCGACTACGTCCTGCTCGAGGTCGGCCTTGGCGGCCGGTTCGACGCCACCAACGTGATCCGCGATCCGCTGGTGTCGGTGATCACCTCGATCTCGCTCGACCACCAGGCCTTCCTCGGCGACACGGTGACGGCGATCGCCGGCGAGAAGGCCGGCATCATCAAGCGCGGCCGGCCGGTGGTGACCAGCCCGGCCACCGACGAGATCCGCGCCGTGTTCGAGACCGAGGCGGCCCGGCGCAAGGCGCCGCTGTTCGTCGGCGGCCAGGACTGGGCGGTGCACGAGGAACACGGCCGGCTCGTCTATCAGGACGGCCAGGGCCTGCTCGACCTGCCGCGGCCGCGCCTTGCCGGCCAGCACCAGTTCCAGAATGCGGGCACCGCGATCGCCGCCCTGCGCCATGCCGGCCTCGCCGTGCCGGTCGCGGCGATCGAAGCCGGCCTCGACACCGTGGAATGGCCCGCCCGCCTGCAGCGGCTGATGCCGGGGCCTCTGTTTGCCGGCGCCGTCTCCGGCACCGAGATCTGGCTCGACGGCGGCCACAATGCCGGCGCCGGCGAGGTGGTGTCGGCGGCCATGGCCGATCTGGAGGAACGGGTCGCCCGGCCGCTGGTGCTCGTCGTCGGCATGCTGACGACCAAGGATCCGGTCGGCTTCTTCTCCTCCTTCAAGGGGCTGGCGCGCCACGTCTACACCGTGCCGATCGCCTCGTCCGACGCCGGCTGGCCGCCGGAGGAACTGGCCGCGGCCGCCACCTCCGCGGGCCTTGCCGCCGAGTCGGCCCCCGATGTCGCCGACGCGCTCGCCCGGCTTTCGACCAGCTGGAACGAACAGATGGCGCCGCGCATTCTTGTCTGTGGCTCGCTCTATCTGGCCGGCGAGGTGCTTGCGCTCAACGACCAGGAACCGGCCTGACGGCGTTCCCGCGGCACCTGAAAGATGCCGCCCGCTCGGCGCAGAGCACCCGCGCATCTGCCGCACGGCTTGCCCCTGGCGGCATCGACGCCGGTCGCGCCGGCTGCTATGCCTTGCCTCCCAGCCCGGCACCGATGGCAACAAGAATTCCGGAAAGAGAGTCATGACTTCCAAACTCGATCAACTGCGCGCCATGACCACCGTCGTCGCCGACACCGGCGACATCGACGCCATCCGGCGCCTGAAGCCCGTCGACTGCACCACCAACCCGACGCTGGTGCTGAAGGCGCTCGGTCTGACGAGCCATGCGGCGCTGTTCGACGAGGCGGTGACCTGGGGCCGCAGCCAGTCCGGCACGCGCGAAGGTGTCGTGGCCGCGATCGGCGACCGTCTTGCCGTCGCCGTGGGCGCGGAACTCGCGCGCCTCGTGCCCGGCCGGGTCTCGACCGAGGTCGACGCCGACCTCTCCTTCGACACCGCCGGCAGCATCGCCAAGGCCCACGAGATCGTCGCCGCCTATGACGCCCTCGGCATCCCGCGCGAGAAGATCCTGATCAAGCTCGCCTCCACCTGGGAGGGCATCCGCGCCGCCGAGGTGCTGCAGGGCGAAGGCATCGACTGCAACATGACGCTGATCTTCAGCATCGCCCAGGCCGTGGCCTGCGCCGAGGCCAAGGCCTTCCTGATCTCGCCCTTCGTCGGCCGCATCCTCGACTGGTATGTCGCCAAGGAAGGCCGCAGCTTTACGGCCGAGGAAGATCCGGGCGTTCTGTCGGTGCGCGAGATCTACACCTACTACAAGGCCCACGGCATCGAGACCGTGGTGATGGGCGCGTCCTTCCGCACGGCCGCCGAGATCGAGGCGCTGGCCGGTTGCGACCGGCTGACCATCTCCCCGGCGCTGCTGGACGAGCTCGCCGCCGACGAGGGCGAGCTGCCGCGCAAGCTGTCGCCGGAGATGGTGACGGGCAAGCCCGCGATCTATCCGACCGACGAGCGGGCCTTCCGCTGGGCGATGAACGAGAACGCGATGGCGACCGAGAAGCTCGCCGAGGGCATCCGCGGCTTTGCCAAGGACCTGCGCTCGCTGCGCAGCCTCATCATCGAGCGCCTCGACGCCTGAGGCCTTCGGCCGACGGATCGGGAGGGGCGCTGCGGCGCCCCTCGTCATGTCCGGGGCGTTTCGCGTCGCCCGGCGCCGGCCAACGGCCCGATCACGGCGGTGTCACGCCGAATTCGGATGACGGCGGGGGCCCTGCCGTGGTGATCATGGCGCGGCAGCCGGGACGAGATCGCCCGGGAATCATTGTCCCGCGCGCTCCGGCACCCCATATCGGGCCGGACAGCCAGGACCGACGGACGGGCTCATGCTGCGCTTTCTTCTTCGCCTTGCCGGACTGGCCGTGTTCACGGCGTCCTTCATCGCCCTGATCGCCGATGGCGTGCGCACGATTTCCTCCGACCGGCTGGTGGTGACGCCGCTCGGTGCGACCTGGTTCGCGCTCAGCCCGTCCAGCCTCAACGCGGCGCAGGCCGGCGTGCGCGACACCCTCGGCGATCTCGCCTGGGACCCGCTGCTCGTCACCCTGCTCGCCGCGCCGACCTTCGTGGTCGGGGGGCTTCTCGGCCTGCTGCTGATGTATCTCGGCCGTCGCGGCACGCGGCGTCCGCAGGCCTGACGTGCCGCCGACCGGGGACCTGCCGGGTCGGACCGCTTTCAAGAAGGGAGACCGCCTGATGTTTCTCGCCGACATGCTCAACCGCAAGCTCAAGCTGCCGACCGCCGCCGAGGCGATGCCCGGCCGGGCCGCGCCGATCCCGACCGCCGACTTCCATTTCGTGAACCATCGTCCGCTCGCCGGCCCGTGGCCGGAGGGTTATCAAAGCGTCGTGCTCGGCCTCGGCTGCTTCTGGGGCGCCGAGCGCAAGTTCTGGCAGCTGCCGGGGGTGTGGGTCACGTCGGTCGGCTATATCGCCGGCCTCACGCCCAATCCGACCTACCAGGAGGTCTGCAGCGGCCTCACCGGCCACAACGAGGTGGTGCAGGTGGTGTTCGATCCCGCGGCGATCTCCTTCGAGGGCATTCTGAAGGCCTTCTGGGAAAGCCACGACCCGACGCAGGGCATGCGCCAGGGCAACGACACCGGCACGCAGTATCGCTCGGGCATCTACGTGACGGATGCCGCGCAGCGCGCGGTGGCCGAACGCTCGCGCGCGACCTACCAGGAGGCGCTGGCCAGGGCCGGCCGGCCGCAGAAGATCACCACCGAGATCGTCGACGCCGGCCCGTATTATTACGCCGAAGCCTACCATCAGCAGTATCTCGCCAAGAACCCGAACGGCTACTGCGGCCTCGGCGGCACGGGCGTCTCCTGTCCGCTGCCGACCGGCGTGCCGGCCGCCTGAGGCGCCGGCACACAGTCTCGTCCCGTCTCGTCAGAGGCCCGGCCGCAAGGTCGGGCCTTCTTCGTTCTGGCGGCCGACACGTCAGGCGTTGCCGATCAGGATGCCGGCGAGGAACACGAGGAATCCGCCGACCACCACCTGAAAGGCCGCCCGGAGGAAGGGCGTGTCCATGTATTTCCAGCGGATCCACGAGATCGCCCAGAGCTCGAGCAGCACGATCAGCGCAGCGACCACCGTCGCGGTGACGAAATCGGGAATGAGATAGGGCAGCGCATGGCCGAGGCCGCCGACCGCGGTCATGATGCCGGCGGCGGCGCCGCGGATCCACGGGCTGCCGCGCCCGGTGAGCGCGCCGTCGTCGGAGGCCGCCTCGGTGAAGCCCATCGAGATGCCGGCGCCGATCGAGGCGGCCATGCCGACCAGGAAGGTCTGCCAGGTGTCGTGGGTGGCGAAGGCGGCCGCGAACACCGGGGCGAGCGTGGAGACCGAGCCGTCCATCAGTCCGGCAAGACCCGGCTGGACGATCTGCAGCAGGAAACGCCGGTGATCGGCCTTGCCTTCGTCGAGACGGGCCTGCGCGGTCAGGTGCCGTTCGCCGAGTTCGGCGGCGCGGAGCCGGTGCGCGCCCTCGGCGGCGGCCAGCTGGCCGAGCAGCGCGCGGATGCCGGCGTCCGAGGTACGCTGCGCCGCCTTCAGGTAGAAGTTCGCCGCCTGCGCCTCCATGTCTTCGGCCTCGCGCCGCACCCGGTCCAGCCCGAGCGGACGCACCAGCCAGTAGGGCTTGCGCGCATAGAAGCCGCGCACATGCTCGCGCCGGATCAGCGGCACCACCTCGCCGAACTTCTCCCGGTGGAGGTCGATCAGCCGCGCGCGGTGGCCCGATTCCTCGGCCGCCATGTCGGAGAACACCGCCGCGGTGGCGGGAAAGTCGGCGCGCAGCCTTCGGCATAGCTGGCGTAGATCCGCATGTCCTCCTCCTCGGAGGAAATGGCGAGGGCGAGCACCTCCTGCTCGGAGAGATCGGAAAAGGCACGGCGGGAAAGGTCGAACATCAGCGCAGCCTCAAATTAGAATGACTACAAACTAATGCGCCCACCCGCGATGGCAAGAGGGGGTCGTGCCGGATGGCGGCGCGGCGGGGGCCGGCTGCTCGCGCTCACCCGATCCGAGTCCGACGGGAGCGCGAGCGGGGACTTGCAATGTCCGGTCCGGCGGCTAGGCTCGCGGCCACCTGTCCTTAAGACCAAGGTTGCTCCATGCCGAGACCCGCCCCCCGCATCCTCGTGCTGCCCGGTTCCAACCGGACCGGTTCCTTCAACGCGCAGCTCGCGGCGCTTGCGGCCAAGCGATTCGCAATGCGCGACATCGAGGTGACGCGGATCTCGCTGACCGACTATCCGCTGCCGATCTACGACGGCGATCTGGAGGGCGAGAGCGGCGTGCCGGAACCGGCCAAACGCCTCGCCGGGCTGTTTGCCGCCCACAGCGGCATCTTCCTCACAAGCCCGGAATACAATTCCTCGGTCACGCCGCTGCTCAAGAACACGATCGACTGGATCAGCCGGGTGCGGCCCGCACCGGGCGAGCCCTCGGCCTTCCGCAAGCGCGTCTTCGCGGTCGGCGCCGCCTCGCCGGGCGCCTTCGGCGGCATGCGCTCGCTGATGACCCTCAGGCAGGTGCTGGAGATCGGCATCGGCGCCACCGTGATCCCCGAGCAGGTGGTGGTGCCCGGCGCCGCGACCGCCTTCGACGACAAGGGCGAACTCACGTCCGAGCGCACCTCGGCCTCCCTCGACACGGTGGTCGGCCGGCTGGTGGACGAGGCGGCGCGCTGGGCCTGACCTAGCGCCAGTCTCCCGCCGCCCACATGGCCGCATGGGCCTCGCGGTAGGTCGGATGGGCGAGCGTGACGCCGAGATCCGCGTTGAGCTTGCCATTCCGGCAGCGCTTGTTCTCGCCGTAGAAGGAGCGGGCCATCGGCGAGAGGTCAGCGGTGGCAAAATCCTGTTCGGGGGGCGGCGGCACGCCCATCAGCCCGGCGGCATAGGCGATCACGTCCTGGGGCGGGGCCGGCTCGTCGTCGCAGACGTTGAAGATGCCGCCCACGCGCCGTTCCATCGCGGCGGCGGTGACTGTGGCGATGTCGTCCACATGGATGCGGTTGAACACCTGGCCGGGCTTGACCAGCCGGCGGGCCGTGCCCTCGGCGAGCTTGACGAAGGCGTTGCGGCCGGGGCCGTAGATGCCGGCAAGCCGCATCACGGCGACGGGCACGCCGCGCGCGGCGGCGAAGGCCTGCCAGGCCTGCTCGATCTCCAGCCGCAGCTTGGAGCGCGCGCTCACGGGGCGGCACTCCGCCGTCTCGTCGACATGGGCGCCGCCGTGATCGCCGTAGACGCCGATCGTCGACCAGTAGCCGAGCCAGTCCAGCGCCGGCGCCGAGGCGAGGTCCGCGCCATGGTGGATGAGAACCGGGTCGCCGGCCGGCTCCGGGGCGATCGACATCACCACATGGGTCGCCCTCTGCAGCGCCGCGGACACGCCCGCGCCCGCCTGGGTGCCATCGAACAGGAACGGTTCGATACCGGCATCCCGCAGCGCGCCGAGACGCGCGTCATGACGGGTGGTGCCGCCGATCCATTCGGCCGTGCCGGCCAGCCGCCGGGCCAGCGCGAGGCCGGAATAGCCGGCACCGAAGATGAAGAGCCGCATCCGTGTCTCCCTGCCGCCCCGGTGCGTCGACCGCGCGGCCTGCTTGCCCCGCGAAGGCGCTATCCGAACCAGATCGCCGCCGCGATCGCCGCGAGCGACAGCGCGCCCACCCACAGCGCGGCGACGGCGCGGCCCGAGAACACCGGGCGCACGCGGACGACCTCGTCGCCGGCGTCGTCGAAGCGCCGCGCCAGCCGGTCGGCGCGTTCGGCAAGATCCGGCAGCTTGGACGTCAGGCGCCACAGCGCCCGGAGCTGTCCGGCCGCATCCTCGATCATGCCGCGCGGGCCGAGATTGCGCTCGATCCAGGTCCGCACCACCGGATCGGCGGTCTTCCACATGTCGAGGCCGGGGTCGAGGGTGCGGGCGACGCCCTCCACCACGACCATGGTCTTCTGGAGCATGATCAGCTCCGGCCGGGTGGCCATGTCGAACAGGTCGGTGACCTCGAACAGCTGGTTGAGCAGGCGCGACATGGAGATGTCGGCGGCCGTGTGGCCCTGCAGCGGCTCGCCGATCGCCCGCAGCGCCTGGGCGAAGCTCGCGACATCGTGGTGGGCCGGCACGTAGCCGGCCTCGAAATGCACCTCGGCGACGCGGACATAGTCGCGGATGATGAAGCCGTAGAGGATCTCGGCGAGGAAGCGCCGCTCCTTCGGCCCGAGCCGGCCCATGATGCCGAAGTCGACCGCGACGATGGTGCCGTCCGCCTCGACGAACAGGTTGCCCTGGTGCATGTCGGCGTGGAAGAAGCCGTCGCGCAGGGCATGGCGCAGGAAGGACTGCAACAGGTTGCGCGCCAGCGCCACGCCGTCGTGGCCGGCCGCCGCGATGCCGGCAAGGTCGGACAGCTTGTGGCCGTCGATCCATTCGAGGACGAGCACGCCCCGGCTGGTCAGCCGCCAGTCCACCGCCGGCACCCGAAAGCCCTCGTCGGCGGCGACATTCTCCGCCATCTCGGACAAAGCGGCCGCTTCCAGACGAAAATCCATCTCCAGCAGCACGGAGCGGGCGAGCGTGTCGACGATCGCCACCGGGCGCAGCCGGCGCGAGGGCGCATGCACCCGCTCCATCAGCCGCGCCACCCGGTAGAAGGCCGAGAGATCGGCGCGAAAGCGCACGTCGACCCCGGGCCGCAGCACCTTGACCGCCACCGGCCGGCGCTCGCCGGTCTCGTCGATCACCTCGGCCCGGTGGACCTGGGCGATCGAGGCGGCGGCGAGCGGCGGGCTGAAGCTGGCAAACACCGCGTCGACCGGACGGCCATAGGCCGCCGCGATTTCCGTGCGGGCCACCGCCTCGCCGAAGGGCGGCAGCGCGTCCTGGAGCGCGGTCAGATCGCGGGCAAAGCTCGCGCCGACGAGATCCGGCCGGGTGGCGAGGAACTGGCCGAGCTTGACATAGGACGGCCCGAGCCGGTTGAGCGCTACGGTGAGGCGCGCCGCGCCGTCGGCGCCGGAGGCCGAGCGGCGCTGGATCAGCCGCGCGCCGTAGAGCGCGGCCTTGAGGCCGACCGGCATCGGTTCGGGAAAGGGAATCGCCGTGAGCACGCCTTCGCGCGCCAGCACGTAGCCGGCGCGGGCGAGCCGCAGGACATCACCGACAGAGGACATCGCGACGCCCGGACCTCAGATCTTGACGCCGACGTGGATCGCAGCGACCCCGCCCGTGAGGTTGGTGTAGCCGACCCGCGAGAAGCCTGCGTCGCGGATCATCTGCGCGAAGCGCTCCTGGTTGGGGAAGCGGCGGATCGATTCCACGAGATAGCGGTAGCTGTCCGCGTCGCCGGCGATCGCCTGGCCGAGCCGCGGGATCACGTGGAAGGAATAGAGATCGTAGAGCCGGTCGAGGCCGGGCACGTCGACCGAGGAGAATTCGAGGCAGAGGAAGCGCCCGCCCGGCCGCAGCACGCGAAAGGCCTCCGACAGCGCCTTGTCGATCCGCGGCACGTTGCGGATGCCGAAGGCGATCGTGTAGGCGTCGAAGCTCGACGCCTCGAAGGGCAGCTCCTCGGCGTTGGCCTCGACGAAGTCGATGCCCGTCAGCCCGCGCTTTTCGGCCCGCTCGCGGCCGACGGCGAGCATCGAGCCGTTGATGTCGACGACGGTGGGACGGGCGTGGCCGCCGGAACGGTCGTGGATGCGGAAGGCGATGTCGCCGGTGCCGCCGGCGACATCGATCACCCGGAAGGGCCTGGAGCCGGTGCGCGGCGGCGCGAGCCGCGAGACGAAGGCGTCCTTCCAGATCCGGTGGACGCCGGCCGACATGGCGTCGTTCATGATGTCGTAGCGCTTGGCAACGGCGTGGAACACCTCGTCCACCATCGTCTGCTTGGCGCCGACGTCCACGTCGCGGAAGCCGAAGCTCGCCGTGTCATTTGCCGTCATCGCCGCATTCTCCGTATCCCAGGGATCTGTCGCACCGCTTATAGGGCGGATGCGCGCCGGAGGGGAGCGGAATCGACGCGGGTGCCGGTTTCACACGATGAGGAAATCGGCGGCGGAAAGGTCCGGCGCACCGGTGAGGGTCGCAAAGCGCACCATGCGCCGGCGCCCGATCCGTCGGCATCGAACCACAGAGTTCCTTTCGAGGCATTGTGGATGATCCGGTCATTCGCATCGGCGGCGGCCGCGCCGACGACAAAGGCAGCACCCGCGAGGGCGCCCGGTGCAAGGCCGGCGAACACCGAGGCCGACAGCTCGATCCGGTCGTTGCCGCTGCCAAAATCGGTGATCCGGTCAGTCCCCGCACTGGAAAGCGCCGCGTCGAAGACGAAGACGTCGGCATGCTGGCCACCGGCCAGCACATCGTCGCCGTCGCCGCCGGACAGACGGTCGTTGCCGCGGCCGCCGACCAGCGTGTCATCACCCTTGCCGCCCTTGAGCGTGTCCCCCCCTGCCCCGCCCGCAAGGATGTCGGCATGGCGGCCGCCCGAGAGACGGTCGCTGCCGTCCTCGCCGCGCACGAGATCGGCCCCGTCGCCGCCGTTCACGATGTCATGGCCCGCCCCGGCGAAGATGATGTCCTGGCCGGACGATCCGCCCAGCGTCTCGCTCGCCGCAATGCCGTCGACCCGGTTGTAGCCCGCCGTCGCGTAGCTGCCGCCGAAGGAGGCAAAACCGGCGAAGCCGGCCGCCTCCGCCTCCAGAAGGAAGCGGGCGGCCGCTTCGATGCCGCCCTCCGATTCCAGCGCCAGAATGTCCATGTGGGGCAGGATGTAGGTGATGCCGACGTCGATGGCGGCGGTCTCGCGGGCGCGACTGAGCCCGAAGTAATTCTCGAACAGCATGGCGTCGACGGCGTCGAGGAAGGCGGCGGCCGTGGCGCTTGCCGGCCCGCCGGTCGCGTCGGTGGGGATATAGGGCGTGGAGTTGACCACCAGGACGGCGCCGGGATCGACCGCGCGGATCGCCTCGGCGATCTCCGTCACGAAGGCCATCATCTTCAGCGCCCGCCCGGCGACCGGCCCGCCGGTCGAGCCCTCCGTGAAATAGATGCCGACGTCGTCGAGGAAGACGCCGCCATAGCCCCGGGAGACGAGTTCGACCGCCTGGTCGATCACGATCTGGCGCCAGGCCGGGTCGTCATAGTCGGCGATGCGGCCGAAGCAATTCTTCGGCTGGCCAACCAGCCAGCTCGGCGCAAGATCGGTGAGCGCGCCGCGATCGGTTTCGTCCTCGGTCCAGTCCGGGTTCCAGTAGGGTCGGGTGTCGTCGGTGACGGCGACGTTGACATAGCCGACCACCGTGGTGCCGGCGCCCTGGAGGGTGGCCACCTCGCCGTCCGTGATCGCCGGAAAGCGGCCGAACGGGGCGCCTTCGGTGATGAACAGCGATGGCGCCCGGGCGGCGACGGTCGAAACGCTCACGCCGGCATACTGAAGCATGAAGGAGGAAAAGGTCACCGTATTGCCTCCCGTAGGCCCGGCAGCAGGAACGGGCGCCGGCAGGCGGCGATCATGGCACAGCCGTCACGCGCGATGGGAGCCGTTTTCACGCGCTTCGCCGGGGAGACGTGGCATTGCCCGAAGTGCCCGCCTTGCCTACATCTCGCGGACCCGTTGCGGACCCGAGGACCCCGATGCCCGAACTTCCCGAAGTCGAGACCGTGCGGCGCGGCCTGCAGCCGGTTCTGGAAGGGGCGGTGATCACGAAGGTCGACCAGCGCCGGCCGGACCTGCGCTTTCCCTTTCCGGATGACTTTGCCGCGCGGATCACGGGACGGCGCGTCAGCGCGCTCGGGCGGCGGGCGAAATATCTCGTCGCCGACCTCGACGACGGCGTCTGCCTCGTCATGCATCTCGGCATGTCCGGCTCGTTCCGCTTCGAGGGGGCGCAGAACGGCGCGCCCGATCCCTATTACCACGCCAAGCCGCGGGCGGAGATCCACGACCATGTGGTGTTCGAGACCGACGCCGGCAGTCGCATCGTCTACAACGACCCGCGCCGCTTCGGCTTCATGACGCTGGTGCCGCGCGCCGGGATCGAGGCCCATCCGCATTTTCGCGGCCTCGGGCCGGAACCGACCGGCAACGCGCTGTCGCCCGACCATCTCGACCGGGTGTTTGCCGGCAAGATCGTGTCGCTGAAGGCGGCCCTGCTCGACCAGAAGCTGATCGCGGGCTTGGCAACATCTATGTCTGCGAGGCGCTGTTCCGCACCGGCCTGTCGCCGCTCGCCCCGGCAGGCTCCCTGTCCGGCCCCGCCGCGGCCGCCAAGCGCGAGGCGCTGGTGGCCGCGATCCGGGCGGTGATCGGCGAGGCGATCGAGGCCGGCGGCTCGTCGCTGCGCGACCATCAGCGCACCGACGGCACGCTCGGCCTGTTCCAGCACCGCTTTGCCGTCTACGACCGGGCCGGCGCGCCCTGCGCGCGGCCGGGTTGCGGCGGCCATGTGACGCGCATTCCCCAGGGCGGGCGCTCCACCTTCTACTGCGCCCTCTGCCAGACGTGATAGCCTGCCGGACGGACCTGCCTGTCACCCGGACCCTAGAGAAGAAGAGGAGAGCCGATGCCGTTCGAATGCATCGTCACCGAGACCCGCGGCCATGTCGGCCTCATTCGCCTCGACCGGCCGAAGGCGCTGAACGCCCTGTCGGACGCGCTTCTGACCGAACTCGGCGAAGCGCTCGACGCCTTCGAAGCCGACGCCGCGATCGGCTGCATCGTGCTCACCGGTTCGGACAAGGCCTTTGCCGCCGGCGCCGACATCAAGGAAATGGCCAAGCTCGATTTCCTCACCGCCTACATGGGCGACTTCGCCCAGCGGATCGACCGGGTGGCGCGCTGCCGCAAGCCGCTGGTGGCGGCCGTTTCGGGCTATGCGCTCGGCGGCGGCTGCGAACTGGCGATGAGCTGCGACTTCATTCTCGCCGCCGACAGCGCCCGCTTCGGCCAGCCGGAGATCACCCTCGGCATCATGCCGGGCATGGGCGGCACCCAGCGGCTGGCCCGGCTCGTTGGCCGGTCGAAGGCGATGGACATGGTGCTGACCGGGCGGATGATGGACGCGGCCGAGGCCGAGCGCGCCGGCCTCGTCAGCCGGATCTTCCCGGCCGACAGCCTGCTGGAGGAGACGCTGAAGATCGCCGAGAAGATCGCCGACCTGTCGCTGCCGATCGCGATGATGGCCAAGGAGACGGTCAACCGGGCCGAGGAAGTGTCGCTCGCCGAAGGCCTCCGCTTCGAGCGGCGCCTGTTTCACGCCATGTTCGCCACCGAGGACCAGAAGGAGGGCATGGCCGCCTTCATCGAGAAGCGTGCGCCGCATTTCTCCGGACGGTGACTGCCCGGGGAGCGGGTCTCCGGACGGGGACCCTCCGGAGAGGAACGGCCCCTCGCGCGGATTTTCCGCGCGCCCCCGTGCCCGCCACGTTGACGGACCGCCCGCGAGGGACTATAAGCGCGCTCCGAAACAGGTGGTGACGTCGTCGCCGCCATATCTTTCCGTTGCCCGCCGGCCGGTCGCCCGCAGCGTCACCCATGGGGTGGCGGGGCGCCGCGCTCCGGATGCGGCACGGATCACAGGAAGGGCTCGAGATGGCCAACACGACTTCGGCCAAGAAGGCGGTGCGCAAGATTGCGCGCCGCACCGCGATCAACAAGAACCGCCGCACCCGCATGCGCGGTACTGTGCGCAAGGTCGAAGAGGCCATCGCCAGCGGCGACGCCGCCGCAGCTGCCGCCGCCTTCGCCGTGGTGCAGCCGGAACTGATGCGTGCCGCCCAGAAGGGCATCGTGCACAAGAACACCGCTTCGCGGAAGGTCTCGCGCCTCGCCGCCCGCGTGAAGGCGCTCGGCTGAGCGGCAGCGCTCCGGTCGACGGTCGCATTGCGCACACACCGACGTCACCCGCGGCTGCCAACGCAACCATCAGGTGAACGATCGCGACGCTACAGGGCTCGGCTTCACGCCGGGCCCTTCGTGTTTTCGGCCCCTGCTGCCGCCTTTCCAACCCTTTGCCGGCTTTCCGGGCAGCGCCGGAGCCGCGCAGAGGCTGGCACAAAAAAACCTTCAAAATCAATTGCTTGATAGGTGGTGCCTTTTCGCGGGCACATTTGCCGAACCGTCATGATCATTGTCGGGGAAAATTTTCAGACCCCTTGACAGGTTTGCGGCCGATACACGGATGAAGCGATCGCGTCGCGAATCTGCTGACTCGCCAACGTGTTCCCGGCACCCTTCCCGCCTCCCGCCGCGGCACCCCGCCCGTCTGTGTCGGAGTCGTAAACGGTTCGTAAAGATTCCTATCTTGCCCCCCTCATGGGGGGTGTGTATTTTCAGGATCAGACAGGGCGGCGGCAGAAAGATCGCAGTCATTACGGCCACTTCGGCCGGATCTCATGAAAAGATTGAAGACTTCCAAGGTTGTCCTTCGATCTGATCTGAACCGGAGCAAGAAACGGTCGGAGTGTCGATGATCGATTGCAATGGCGTCGCCTTTTCGAGGGCAA
>NZ_MCRJ01000023.1 GCF_001720135.1 Methylobrevis pamukkalensis | reverse complement strand
GAGCGTCGACACTCGGTCGTCAGGACCGGCGCCGTCTATCTTCCGCGTCCGAAGCAGGGACGAATTCGCCCCGTGCCCGCCCGTTCGGCATGGGCCGCGAGATCCCCGTCCAGGATCGTGCGACCGTTCTCGGCCAGCGGCATCTGCCAACGCCGCCCGCCTCATCGACAAGCCTGACATCCTGACCCCGACTTCGCCGTGGTGCCAGGAAAGCGGCAAACACGCGCCATCCTAACCTCTGCTGATGAAACTTTCAGCACACACGGCAAACCCAAGGCAGAAATCTCGACCGCCTCCCCCACCCGTTGCCCGCCGCCGCCGCCAAAAGCGGCATCGACCGGGCTCGGAAACGCGGGGAACACCTCAAGCCTGAGTATCAGAGTAGCATTTTCCGGGCCAGTTGGCGGAAGCGCGCAGCTCAGAAAAACTCGAGGCTGACGCGGAACATCTGCTCCACCACCCGCACCCGGTTGGCGACCGCAAACAGGATCACGCGGTCGCGTGCCTGGATCAGCGTCTCGCCATCCGGCGTGATCACCTGCCCCTTGCGGTAGACCGCGCCGACGCGCACGCCGGACGGCAGGTCGATCTCGCGCAGCGGGCGCCGACCATCGGCGAGGTGTCCAGCGCCTCCGCCTCGATGATCTCGGCCGCGCCGTTCTGGACGGTGTGAACGCCGCGGATGCGGCCGCGGCGGACATGGCGCAGGATCTTGGAGACCGTGACGCCGCGCGGGTTGATGTAGGCGTCGATGCCGAGCGATTTCGCAAAGGACGGATAGCTCGGGTTGTTGAGCAGGCTCAGGGTGCGGCGGGCCCCGAGGGTGCGCGCCATCACGCAGGAAAGGATGTTGACCTCGTCGTCGTTGGTCAGCGCCACCATCGTGTCGGCCTGGTCGACATCGGCCTCGGCGAGGATCGCCTGGTCCAGCGCCGAACCGTGCAGGATCACGGTGCGCTCGAAGTCGTCGGCGATCTCCACCGCCCGCTCGGCATTGCTTTCGATGATCTTGATCCGGGCCGAGGGATTCTGCTTCTCGATCGCGGCCGCCACGTAGGCGCCGATGTTGCCGCCGCCGGCGATGATGATCCGCCGCGCCTCCGGCTCGTCCTGGCCGAAGATCTTGAGCAGGCGGCGCACCTGGTCCTTGGCCATCACCACGTAGACCACGTCGCCGACCAGCATCGCATCGTCGACCTTCGGCGCAAACACCGATCCGCCACGGCTGATGCCGACGACGATGGCGCCGAGATCGGGGAAAAGCTCCGAGAGCTGGCGCAGCGGCGTGTCCACCACGGGACAGTCGTCGCCGCAGCGCAGGCCGAGCACCACCACCTCGCCATCGGCAAAGCGGACGATGTCGAGCGCGCTCGGAATGGCCAGACGGCGCATCACCAGTTCGCCGACTTCGATTTCGGGCGAGATCACCACGTCGATCGGCAGGTGGTCCGTGGAGAACAGGTCGCGCCAATGCGGCTGGAGGTAGCTCTGGGCGCGCACGCGCGCGACCTTGGTCGGCACGTTGAACAGCGAATGCGCCACCTGGCAGGCCACCATGTTCACCTCGTCGGAGAGGGTCACGGCGATCAGCATGTCGGCCTCCTCGGCGCCCGCCTGCGCGAGCACGTCCGGATGGGCGCCGTTGCCGACGATACCGCGCACGTCGAGACTGTCGCGCAGGACGCCGATCAGCCGCGACGACGTGTCGATGACGGTGACATCGTTTTCCTCGGCGGCAAGCCGCTCGGCGATCCCGTAGCCCACCTGCCCGGCGCCGCAAATCACAACCCGCATGCTGGTCCAGCCCCTTCGTCCAGAACGGCGTCCCTCGGGAAACGCCCCTATGCCCGTGCGAACCTAATGCGGATCGTGATCCGGCGATATCATCCGATCGATCTCAACGCGTTCCGGCCGCGCAATCCTGCTCCCGAAGTCTCCGGTCGTCAGGCGATGCCGAGCGACTTCAGCTTGCGGTGCAGCGCCGAGCGCTCCATGCCCACGAATTCCGCCGTGCGCGAGATGTTGCCGCCGAAGCGGTTGATCTGCGCCGTGAGATACTCCCGCTCGAAGATCTCGCGGGCATCGCGCAGCGGCAGCGCCATCAGGTGCTCGCCGCCGGCACTGTTGGGCAGCGACGGCAGCATCGTGCCGATCTCGGCGGGCAGCATGTCGGCACTGATCGTGGTGTCGGCGTCGCCGCGGGCGAGAATCAGCAGCCGCTCGATGTTGTTGCGCAGCTGGCGCAGGTTGCCCGGCCAGTCGTGGGCCTGCAGCACGGCCATCGCGTCGTCGCCGATCCGGCGCAGCGGCAGGCCACCCGCCGCAGAGATCTGCTCCATGAAGTGGGCCACCAGCACCGGCACGTCCTCGCGGCGCTCCGAGAGGCCAGGCACGCGGATCGGCACCACGCTCAGCCGGTGAAACAGATCCTCGCGGAAGCGCCCTTCGGCGATCTCCGCTTCAAGGTCGCGCGCGGTCGACGAAATCAGCCGCACGTCGACCTGGACCCGCCGCGAGCCGCCGACCCGCGTGAAACTCTGCTCCACCAGCACCCGCAGGATCCGGCTCTGGGTCTCGCGCGGCATGTCGCCGATCTCGTCGAGATAGAGCGTGCCGCCGTGGGCCTCTTCCAGCGCGCCGGTCTGCTCGATCGAACCATCCGGCCGCTCGATGCCGAACAGCGCGGTTTCCATCCGCTCGGGGGTGATCGTGGCCGCATTCACCACCACGAAATGGCCGTTCGCGCGCTGCGACCGGCCGTGGATGGTGCGTGCCACCACTTCCTTGCCGGAGCCGGACGGACCGGAGATCAGGATGCGGCTGTTGGTCGGCGCGACCCGCTCGACCGTGGTGCGCAGGTGGTTGATCGCCGACGACGTGCCGACGAGGAAGTCCGTGTCGCCGGAGCGGATCTGAGCTCCTTGACCGTCCGCTTCAGCCGCGAGGCTTCCAGCGCCCGGTCGGCGATCAGCAGCAGCCGGTCGCCTTGAACGGCTTCTCGATATAGTCGTAGGCGCCGCGCTTGATGGCGGCGACGGCGGTCTCGATGTTGCCGTGGCCGGAAATCATCACCACGGGCAGGTCCGGATGGATCGCCTTGATCTCCTCCAGCAGGGCGAGCCCGTCGAGGCGGCTGCCCTGCAGCCAGATGTCGAGGAAGACGAGCGAAGGCCGCCGGTCGCCGACCAGCGCAAGCGCGGAATCCGCGTCTCCCGCCATGCGGGTTCCGTGCCCCTCGTCTTCGAGGATGCCCGAGACGAGTTCCCGGATGTCTTCCTCGTCGTCCACGATCAGTATGTCAGACGCCATGTCGTTTCATTCTCGCTCTGGTCCAGGACAGACCGGAAGTCGGTGTTCAAGACCGGCCGTCACGCCCGGCCGGTTCCTACCGGCAGCGTGAGCCGGATCATTGCGCCCCGCCCGCCGGTGGCGACGGAGGGAGCGTCCATCAGGTCGATGCGACCATCGTGTTCCTCGACGATCTTGCGGACGATCGCAAGGCCGAGGCCGGTGCCCTTCTCGCGGGTGGTCATGTAGGGCTCCAGCAGCCGGTGCCGGTCGGTGGTCGGAAGGCCGATGCCGTTGTCGACGATCTCGACAACAAGGTCGTCGCCGCAGCGCCGGGCGCTGACCGCCACATGCGGGTCGACGAGCTGGTCGGCCGGCACGCCCTCGATCGCCTCGGCGGCATTCTTGACGAGGTTGGTGAGCGCCTGGGAAATCAGGCGGTCATCGAACCAGGCGATCATCTGGCCATCGGGCAGATCGGTGGTGAAGCGGATGTGCGGTTGGCCGACGCTGATCAGGAACACCGATTCGCGAATCGCATCGGCAAGGTCGTGCTGTTCCTTGGCCGGCTTGGGCATGCGGGCAAAACCCGAGAACTCGTCGACCATCCGGCCGATGTCGCCCACCTGGCGGATGATCGTGTCGACGCAGCGGTTGAACACCGTGTCGTTCTCGTCGATCAGCTTGCCATAGCGACGACGGATGCGTTCGGCCGAAAGCTGGATCGGCGTCAGCGGATTCTTGATCTCGTGGGCGATGCGGCGCGCGACGTCGCCCAGGCCGAGGTCCGCTGGGCCGAGATCAGGTCGGAGACGTCGTCGAGGGTGACGACATAGCCGTGGGCGGTGTCGGGCGAGCGGTCGCTCGCGACGCGGGCCGAGATGACGCGCTCCACGCCCGGGCGCACCAGCGTGAAGCTGCCCTGATAGATCCGGCTGTCGTCGCGCATCGCCGCGGCCAGCAGCGGCTCGACGCCCGGCACCTCGTCGACGAGGCGCCGCCCGATCAGGTCGCCTTCCTCGTGGCCGAGCAGATCGACGGCCGAGCGGTTGGTGATCGAGATCCGCCCTTCGCTGGTCACGCCCACCACGGCGGCGGTGACGCCGGACAGCACGGCCTCGGTGAAGCGCCGGCGCCGGTCGGCCTGATCGGTGAGCGACAGGAGATCCTCGCGCTGCGAGCGGAGCTGGCCGGTCATCTTGTTGAAGGTTGCCGCAAGGCTGCCGAGATCGTCGGAGCGCCCACCGACAGGAACCTCGACGAGAAGATTGCCGCCAGCCACCTCGTCGGCAGCGCCGATCAGCCGGCGGATCGGCGAGACGAGGCCGTTGGCGAAGGCGAGGCCGAGCCAGATCGCACAGAGCAGCAGCGTCAGCGTCAGGCCCATGAAGACCAGCACGAAGGCGGTCTGCACGGCCGAGCGGTTCGATTCCAGCTGCTTGTATTCGAAGGCGCTTTCGCGGGCGAGCCGCAGGTTGTCGAGCACCTCCGGATTGAGGTCGCGCACGACGTAGAGATAGGTGTCGGTGTAGGCCTTGAGCTTGAGCAGGCCGCCGACCTGGCTGGTGGTCTGTCCGGGCGAGATCAGCACCGGACCGCCCTTCTCCGCCTCTTTCAACGCAGCCGGCGGCGGCATGAACACCCGGGCTCCCGGCGCGAATTCGCTGCGCAGGATCACCTTGCCGGACGGGTCGAGCAGATAGGCTGCCTGGACGCCGCGCAGCGACGCCTGCGCCTCGAAACCGGCCTCGAACCGCGTCGGCTCGTAGTCGTAGAGCGCCTTGGCCGCATCCGCGGCCGTGGCGATGCCGACGAGGTCGCCGCGCAGCACGCGGGAATGCTCGTCCATGTAGGCACTGGCGACGGTGAGCACATTGTCGACGATCTGGCGCGTGCGCGTCTCGAACCAGCGATCGAAGCCCTGGTCGAGGGTCACGGAGAAGGCGATCGACACCAGCACCGCCGGCAGCGCCGCAATCAGCGAAAACAGCGCGACGATGCGAAGATGCAGCCGCGCGGCCGCGCGGCCTTCCTTCCAGCCGCGCCACAGCTTGTGGCCCTCGATGCCGATCAGCGCGATCACCGCGGCAATCAGCAGCCCGTTGAGCACCAGCGCCGTGCGGACGACGTCGGTGGTCGGGTCGATCGGGCCCATGCCGGTGAGAAGCAGGAAACTGCCGGTCGACGACAGCAACGTCGCGACGATCACGACAAGGCCGACGAGCCGCCGGCCGGCGCCCTCGCCCGAGCCGGCCCTCGCAGCCCGTCCGCCGCCCACACTCTGTCCTGCCGAAAGTGACACCACCCGCCCGTTCCCGCTTCCCCGCTTATTGGCAAGAGGGAGTACCACGAATGTTGCAAAATTGCGACACGGAGCCCGTCAGCGCGGCATTCGCCGGGATTTTCCACCCCGGCGCGGCCCCTCCGAACGCCGATCTACCTCGACGAGCGGATCACCTGGATGTCGAGATCGCGGATCTTCTTGCGCAGGGTGTTGCGGTTGACGCCGAGCAGCTCGGCAGCCTTGATCTGGTTGCCGCGGGTGGCGGCCAGCGCCGCACCGATCAGCGGATACTCCACCTCCTTGAGGATGCGGTGGTAGAGCCCGGGCGGCGGCAGCGCCTCGCCGTAGCCGCCGAAATACTTGTTGAGGAAGCGCTCGACCGAGTTGGACAGGTTGTCCTCCGGCGGCGTCTCGGTATCGGCCGGCGAGACCGCCGGGGTCGCCAGTTCCTGGTCGATCAGGTTGGCGGTGATCATCTCCTGCGGATAGAGCGCGGCGAGACGCCGCACGAGGTTTTCAAGCTCGCGCACGTTGCCCGGCCAGCGATAGCGCTTCATCCGGTCGACCGCGGCCTGCTCGATCTGCTTGGTCGGCAGGCCTTCCTTTTCCGCCTGGTTGAAGAAATGCCGGATCAGGTCCGGCACGTCCTCGGTGCGCTCGCGCAGCGGCGGCAGGCGGATCGGCACCACGTTGAGGCGGAAGAACAGGTCCTCGCGGAACAGGCCCTGGTTGATCAGCTGGCGCAGGTCCTTGTTGGTCGCCGCGACGATGCGCACGTCGGTCTTGATCGGGGTCCGGCCGCCAACGGTGGTGTATTCGCCCTGCTGGAGGACGCGCAGCAGCCGGGTCTGGGCGTCCATCGGCATGTCGCCGATCTCGTCGAGGAACAGCGTGCCGCCCTCGGCCTGCTCGAAGCGGCCGGCCGAGCGCGACTGCGCGCCGGTGAAGGCGCCCTTCTCGTGGCCGAACAGCTCCGATTCGATGAGGTCGCGCGGGATCGCCGCCATGTTGATCGCGACGAACGGCCCGGCGCGCCGCTTGCCGTAGTCGTGCAGGGCGCGGGCGACCAGTTCCTTGCCCGTGCCGCTCTCGCCGCTGATCATCACGGTCAGATCGGTCTGCATCAGGCGGGCGAGGACGCGGTAGATCTCCTGCATCGCCGGCGAGCGGCCGACGAGCGGAATGTTGTCGCCGCCCTCATCCGCGTTCGAATCGATCATCCGCGTCTTCGGCTCGGCCAGCGCGCGCCCGACGATCGAGATCAGTTCCTTCAGGTCGAAGGGCTTGGGCAGATATTCGTAGGCGCCGCGCTCGGAGGCGCGGATCGCGGTCATGAACGTGTTCTGCGCGCTCATCACGATCACGGGCAGGTCCGGGCGGACCTTCTTGATGCGCGGCAGGAGATCGAAGGCGTTCTCATCGGGCATCACCACGTCGGTGATCACCAGATCGCCATCACCCTGGCTGACCCAGCGCCACAGCGTGGCCGCGTTGGAGGTCAGGCGAACCTCGTAACCGGCCCTGGACAGCGCCTGGTTGAGCACGGTCCGGATTGCCGAATCGTCGTCTGCCACGAGAATGCTGCCAGTCGGCATGCGTCGTCACCTTCACTGTTGCCCGCCGGTCTCCGGTCCGCCCGCGTCCCCGGTCCCCGGCGTCACTGAAACTCTGGTCGTGGTTCCCCGCCCGGACGGGACGGGGTCAGTCGTCGCCCGCCTTCTCGCTGAAGGCCGGCATCAGGATGCGGAAGGTCGTCCTGCGCGGCTGGGAATCGCATTCGATCACGCCGCCATGGTCGCCGATGATCTTGGCGACGAGGGCGAGCCCCAGTCCGGTGCCGTTGGTCTTCGACGTGATGAACGGATCGAAGAGATAGGGGTAGAGATCCTCCGGAACGCCCGGTCCGTTGTCGCGGACGCAGAATTCCAGCGGCAGGCTGACCCGGGTGCGCGACCCCGGCACCGACAGGCGCACGCCGGGCCGGTAGGCCGTCGTCAGCGTGATCTCCGGATCGGGGGTGTTCTCCATCGCCTCGGCGGCATTCTTGACGAGGTTCAGGAACACCTGAACGAGCTGGTCGCGGTTGGCGAGCACGGGCGGCAGCGAGGGATCGTATTCCTCGATCACCCGCACATTGCGGGCAAAGCCGCTCTGGGCGAGCCGCTTCACATGCTCCAGCACCGCATGGATGTTGATCGGATCACGCTCCACCGGCCGCTCGTCGGAGAACACCTCCATCCGGTCGACCAGCTTG
Source organism: Methylobrevis pamukkalensis (assembly GCF_001720135.1). Taxonomy (GTDB): domain Bacteria; phylum Pseudomonadota; class Alphaproteobacteria; order Rhizobiales; family Pleomorphomonadaceae; genus Methylobrevis; species Methylobrevis pamukkalensis. Next base: position 34,609 of record NZ_MCRJ01000023.1, on the reverse strand, counting down.
ACGATGCGGTCGGCCTCGTCGGTGATCAGGCGGGTCAGCGCCCGGTCCGAGTCGTCCGCGGACTGTTCCAGCAGCTGCGCCGCGCCGCGGATGCCCGACAGCGGGTTCTTGATCTCGTGGGCGAGCATCGCCGCAAGGCCCGTGACCGAGCGCGCCGCGCCGCGATGGGTCAGCTGGCGGTCCATCTTGTCGGCCATGGTCCGCTCCTGGAGCATCAGGACCACGGCGCCCGGACGGTCGGCCACCGGCGCGGCATAGATGTCGACGATCCGCTCGCCGCCGTTGCGCGGCGTGCCGATGTCGACCCGGTATTCGTTGACCGAGGCCTCGCGCTCGCGCACCTGGTCGATCAGCGGCAGCACCGGGCTGCCGAAGGGAATGAAATGCTTGAGCGGATAGCGCGCCAGCATGTTGGCGCTGGCCTGGAAGAAGGCCTGGGCCGCGTCGTTGGCCGAGATGGTCATGCCCTTGCCGTCGACCATGACGACCGGATGCGGCAGGGCATTGAGGATCGAGGCCTCGAGCACCGCCCCTGTCGGCAGGTCTCCCGATTCGCCCGCCTGCGGGGAACGCTTCATGCCGCCCTCCTGACGCCGTCCGGCGTCTCGTCGAAATAGAGCCCGACCGCGCCGAGCACCTTCGCCGGGTCGAGGCTCGCGAAGATCTCGCGCTTGAGCAGGTCGGCACCCTGCTCCGGACCGGTCACCTGATCGAGATACCAGCCGAGATGCTTGCGGGCGATGCGCACGCCGAGGTCGCGCCCGTAGAGCGTCAGCAGCGCCTCGTAGTGACGGATGGCGATCTCGCCGATCTCCCGTGCAGGCGGCGCCACAGCCTCGCCGCCGCCGGCAAGCGCCCTCGCCACCGCTCCCGCGATCCACGGCCGGCCATAGGCGCCACGGCCGATCATCACCGCCGAAGCGCCCGATTGCGTCAGCGCCTCGCGGGCACCGGCCGCATCGGTGATGTCGCCGTTGACCACCACCGGAATGGACACCGCGCCGACCACCGCCCGCACGGCGGCCCAGTCGGCCGTGCCCTTGTAGAACTGGCATCGGGTGCGGCCATGCACCGTCACCATCGCGACGCCGGCCTGTTCGGCCCGTCGCGCCAGATCCGGCGCATTGAGGCTCCGCTCGTCCCAGCCGAGCCGCATCTTCAGCGTCACCGGCACGTCCACCGCCTCCACGACCGCCGCGATCAGCGAGGTGGCGTGGTCGAGGTCGCGCATCAGCGCCGATCCGGAGAGACCGGTCGTCACCCGCCGTGCCGGGCAGCCCATGTTGATGTCGACGATGTCGGCGCCGCCGGCCACCGCCAGCCGCGCGCCCTCCGCCATCCAGTGCGCCTCGCGCCCGGCCAGCTGCACGACGTGAACCGGCAGCCCCTCGCCTTCGGCCCGCACCTGCGTTTCCGGATCGCCGCCGGCGAGCGTCTCGCAGGCCACCATCTCGGACACGACCATGCCGGCTCCGAACTCGTGGGCAAGACGCCGGAACGGCAGGTCGCTGACCCCCGACATCGGGGCAACGAAGACGCGATTGGGCAGCGCGACAGGGCCGACCGAGATCGGCGCCATCGCGGTCATGTCCCCTTCCGCGTCACGCGAGCCATGCTGTATATCATCCACTCGAAGCACAGCATCCCTGTTGCTCATCACGTGTGCACCGCTCGTCGGTGCTCAACAATTAGACATCAATAGCGCCGGATGGCCCCCACATGCAAGGCTTCTTGCAGGCTGGAGCGGCCCCGGATCGCCGTTTCGGCCCCACGCCGTGCCGGCACCGCGGCGCGGGCGGAAAGCGGACGGTGGAGATGACGCAAGCAGCGGCCGGACGGCAGCGGATCGCGGCGCTGGTGATGGCCGCCGGCCGGGGGCGGCGGGCCGGGGGCGAGGATCTGCCGCCGAAGCAATACCGCCCGATCGGCGGCCGGCCCGTGCTGGCCCACACAATCGACGTCTTCCTCGCTCACCCCGCGATCGACGTGGTCATGGCCGTGGTCCATCCCGACGACATCGCCCACTACGAGACGGCGGCCGGGCAGCTTCGGGCGCCCGCCGGCGGCCTGCGCGCGCCCGTGCTCGGCGGATCGGAACGCCAGGCCTCCGTGCGCGCCGGCCTGCAGGCGCTTGCCGCCGACGCCCCCGACCTCGTGCTGATCCACGACGGGGTACGCCCCTTCGTCGATGTCGCCACCATCGACCGCGTCATCGCCGCGCTCGGACGGGCGGACGCCGTCTGCGCCGGCGTTCCGGTCGTCGACACGGTCAAGCGCTGCCGCGACGACGGATCGGTCACGGACACCGTGCCGAGGGAAGGCCTGTGGCGCGCCGCCACCCCGCAGGGCTTCCGCTACGGCGTGATCGCCGCCGCCCACGAGGCCGCCATCGCCGCCGGCCGCGAGGATTTCACCGACGACACCGCCGTCCACGAATGGCGCGGAGGAGACACCGTCATGGTCGCCTGTCCCGATGACAACGTGAAGCTGACCCGGCCGGAGGATTTCGCCGCCGCCGAAACGCGGCTTGCCCGCCAGGCGCTGCTCGACCGGCCCGACGTGCGCGTCGGCAACGGTTACGACGTCCATGTGCTGGAGCCCGGCGACGGCGTGACGCTCGGCGGCGTGTTCATCGCCCATGACCAGAAGCTCAAGGGCCACTCCGACGCCGACGTCGTGCTTCATGCCCTGACCGACGCGATTCTGGGCGCGCTTGGCGACGGCGACATCGGCCGGCACTTTCCGCCGGGAGAGGAAAAATGGCGCGGTGCGCCCTCCTCGATCTTTCTTGCCGACGCCGCGCGCCGCGTGCGCGACCGCGGCGGCCTGATCGCCCATCTCGACGCCTCGATCATCGCGGAGGCGCCGAAGGTCGGGCCGCACCGCGAGGCGATGCGCGCGGAGATCGCCCGGATCGCCGGCATCGACATCGACCGGGTCGGCATCAAGGCCACCACCAACGAGGCCTCGGCTTTGCCGGACGCCGCGAGGGCATCGCCGCCATCGCCACGGCCACCATTCGCCTGCCGGCCTGAACACGGGAGGAGACGCATGACCGACCTCGCCGCCCTCGAGACCCGGGCCGAGACGCTGCTGGCAAGAGCCCGCGCCGGCGGCCATGTCGTCGCCACTGCCGAATCCTGCACCGGGGGGCTGATCGCCGGCACCCTGACGGCGATTGCCGGCTCGTCCGACGTGGTGGACAGGGGCTTCGTCACCTACTCCAACGCCGCCAAGACCGACCTTCTCGGCGTGCCGGCGGATCTGATCGAGCGCGTCGGCGCGGTCAGCGAGGAGGTGGCGATCGCAATGGCGGAAGGGGCGCTGGCGCGGTCCGCGGCAAGCCTTGCGGTCGCGGTGACGGGTGTCGCCGGTCCGGGCGGCGGCACCGCAACAAAACCGGTCGGCCTCGTGCATCTGGCGCTGGCGGCGAAGGGGCGCCCCACCCGACATGTCGAGATGCACTACGGCGATAGAGGTCGCGCGGGCGTGCGACTCGCCACCGTGGCCACGGCCTTCGACCTGATCGAAGACGCGATTGGGGAGGCTGACTGAAAAATAATCCGGAATGACCTGAACAAGTTGCCGAACGGCGGGCTACGCGCCCGCCGTCACGCTCAGGTCACTGGGCAGCGACGGACACGAGGTCGGAATTGTTGGCGATCCACTGGTCGGCCATCTCCATCGCCCGGCGACGGACGGGCTCACCGGCCAGCGAGAAGGCGGCTTCGTGCTTCTCGCGGATCCAGCGATCGTCGTAGCCGAGGGTCTGGGCGCGCTTCAGCGCCACCGTCAGCCACATCAGGCCATGGACAGGGCTGGCCTTGATGCCGTCGCCGGTGACCAGCAGTTCGCCAAGGCGCACCTGCGCGTCGATCTGGCCCTTCTTGGCCGCAAGCAGCAGCCAGCGGGCGGCCTGATGCGAATCCTGCTCGCCCCCCTCGCCGTCGATATACATCTCGGCGAGGTTGAGCTGGGCGTCCGCGTCGCCGAAATAGGAGGCGGCGTAGGTGAAGATCTCGCGGGCGCGGCGGCCGTTGGCCTGGATGGTCGAATTCGGTATGCCGGCGCGGTAGTAGTTGGCGATCTCGACGAAGGCGTTGGCGATGTAGGGCGCCTGCGGCGAGGATGGCGAATCGTCGGCATGCTCGGCGACGATCTGGCTGAAATACTCGAGGCCTGCAGGTCGTTCTCGGTCACGCCGTCACCCTGGGCATACATGCGCCCGAGCTTCCACTGCGCAGCCGGATGGCCGTATTCGGCCGCATACTTCAGACCGTCGAGAGCGGCGACCTTGTCACCGGAAAAATAGGCCCGCGTGCCGTCGCGAAACGCCTGGTCGATCAGCGTCTCGATCGACGTGGCGTCGACCGTGGCCTCGATCGTCCCCGACTTGACGTCGAAAGCCTGCGAAGGAACCGCACCGCACAGCAATGCGGCCATCGCGAGCGCCGGGAGGCCGCCCGCCATCCTTGTCCACGTCACCACTGTGCCCTTACTCGCCTCAGTCAGCATCGCAGCCCTTGTCCTTCATTCCGCAGGCAGTTCGCGGCTTTGCCGTGTGCCCTGCGGTCCCTGCCGGGCCGTCCGAGACGGTCTGCCAGCGGTTGTTCCTGTACGAAGCCATCCTGCACGCGGCACGCTCGCGCCAGAGCAGGCCGGACGGCATCAGATTGTCGCCGGGCACGAAACAAAAGACCGAAATGGGTAAATTTCGGGTTCGCACACGGTGAAACCAAGAGCGCGGTGATCGACCACGTCCCGGCCACATGCCGCAACGGGAAGATACCGCGCCCCATGGCCGGCAAGATGACGGGTCATTTCGGCAGCAGTTGGACGGTCCGAAACACGTCTCGAACCAGGATTGCGAAAGCTGCGCCGACGGCCGGAAGGGGCCGGAACGCCCCCTGCCGCTTCGATCTTCGTCGTGACGCCAAGTATTTCGCGCAATCCGTATCATCCAATGTTGACGGTATCTTCCGGCGGATTTCTGAGACGCCGTGGAAACAGCGTCCCGGCATTCCGCCGTCAAACCTCGCGTCGCACGCAGGATCCGCAAATGTCTGCGCTCCCAGTGTCCGACGGCCGCAAGCTCTGTCCGGTTTGTGGCTGAATAGCGGCGACCTGCCACCCCCGGCAGGGGCCGTTGCGTTCATCTTTCACGATGTTGCAGAATCGTCACAAGAGATCAGGCAGGCACACCTTTCCGACTACGTAGAAACCCGGTGAATTCACAGCAAAGCGACGGCAACAGCGGGCGCGAAGCCTGCGGCGCGGCTGCGCAGTGCCGGATCGTCCGCCGGGATGAACTGCGCCAGATCCGAATGCGGGCGCCCGAGTCGCCGGGCAAGTTCGGCGGCGGCCGATCGGCCGACGCCGCAGCCGACCACCGGCGCCTCCGGGCCCAGAAGAACGGCCCCGAGCACCAGCGCCGCGGCATCATGGACCCGGCGGATCTGGCATTCGGCGAAATAGCCGGCAAGGTCGGCCCAGGCTGCGTCGGACGCGTCGCCGGCGTCGCTGCCGATCATCCGCGCCAGCCGCACCCGGCTCTCCGCCGCGCTCTTGCCCTTGCCGTCGGCCGGCGGATACTGGTCCGCGTCCTCGTCGAGACGGCCGAGCAGGCGGTTCACATCGGCCATGGTGGCGAAATACTCAGCCGCCACATCATGCCAGCGCCCGGCGAAGGGAACCCGCGCGGCAAGGGCCATCAGCGGCGTGCGCACGGCGCCGACGTAGACGAGCTCGCCGGACGCCATCCGCTCGGCATCCGAATAGCCCCGTGCCGCCACGGCGCGGTCCGTGACCGGAATGATGTCGGTCGTGGTGCTGCCCATGTCGACGACAAGCGCCTGCGGGCACGCAAGGGCCACCAGGCGGGCGGTCGCATGCCAGTTGGCCGAGGCGACGGCCGCGGCCTTGCCGGCCGCCTCGCCCACCTCCACGAGGCCGTCTGGCCCAGCATAGATCCGAACACGGCCCGGCAGCGCCGCCGCGACCGCCTCGGCGATGGCAGCAACGCCCTCGGCGCGCGAGGAAAAGATGTCGGAAAGCTCGGCGGTCATCGTCACGTGATGGCTGGCCGCCTCGCCCATCCGCGCGGTGACGGCGGCAATCGCCTTCGGCAGGCGCTTCAGCCCGGTCCACAGCGGCAGCGGCTGCTGCATCACCTCGACGATCCGGCCGCCCTCCACGCGGGCCGCCTTGAGATGGGCGCCGCCCACATCCCAGCCGATCACGCTGGCCTGCGGCCCCTGCCCTTGCCTGTCCGCGATTTCGGGTGCCATCCTGAGTGCTCCGCTTTCGATCTTCCGGTGACCGCCTCCGGCCCCGCGTCACACAACACAAGAACGGACGACAGGCCTTGGACGTCATCCCGGTCATCGACCTCAAGCACGGTGTCGTCGTCCGTGCCCGCCTCGGCGAGCGCGCCGCCTATCAACCGATCGAAACGCCGCTGGCCGCCTCCTCCGCCCCGGACGACGTCGTCGCCGGGCTGCTGCGGCTGCACGCCTTCCGTCGCCTCTATGTCGCCGACCTCGACGCCATCGAGGGCCGGCCGCGCAACGACGCCGTGATCGGCCGGATCGCCGCCGCCTTCCCCGCGCTGGAGATCTGGGTCGACAACGGCCTGTCCACGACGGCCGACGCCCTCGGCTGGCTCGGCGTCCATCCATGCCGGCTCGTGCTTGGCAGCGAGAGCCAGACGGACGGCGCAACGCTTGCAGCCCTCCAGGACCGGCAGCCGATCCTGTCGCTCGATTTCCGCGCCGACCGGTTCCTCGGCCCCGCCGCGATTCTCGCAAGTTCCGATACCTGGCCGGGCGACGTCATCGTCATGACCCTCGGCCGGGTCGGCAGCAGCGCCGGACCGGACCTCGACCTCCTCGGCCGCCTGAGACGCGCGGCCCGTCCGGGCACGAGGCTCTGGGCGGCCGGCGGCGTGCGGGGCGCCGACGACCTTGCCGCGCTGAAGGCAGCGGGGATATCCGGCGCCCTCGTCTCCACGGCGCTCCACGACGGCCGGATCGACGCCGCCGTTCTCAAGGCGCTGTCCGCCCGCGATCTCGACTGATCTCCGCCGAACGACACGGCCCGTTCATGAAGAAGGCCGGGATGCGATGCATCCCGGCCTTCCGATTCGCCTGTTCAAGCATCCGGGCACCGGACACGAGGTCCGGCACCGTCAGATCGGCTCGGCGCGTCGCCACTCCCTCAGGAAGTGCGAAGGGCACATTTGCGGGAACAGTTCAGCTACCGAAGTACTTCGCAAACAACCGCTGGATCAGTGACTGCGGCATCGCCGGGGCATTGGCCTGACCAGGGTTGTCTCTTGTCTAGGCGCCGAAGGGATGCTTGACGATCGTGCGCTGCTCGGTGGCGGTGGCGGCGGTCGGAAGGCCGGCGACAGCGCGCTCGATCGATTCCTTGGTCGCCTTGTAGTTGTACTCCTGGATCTTCGCGTCGTCTTCCGCTTCCCAGTGGATGAATACGCCGACGCAGATGTACAGGTCGTCAGCCTCGTCCATCGGGATCGTGCCTTCGGCAACGCAATCCTGCACGGCCATGGCGACGCCATGCTGGGCCGGTCCGAACATCTGGACGGCCTGCTTGGCGCCCTTGATGGTGACCTTGTTGAACATCACCGTGTTCGGCTTGCACGGCATGTTCGGCGCGATAACGGCCAGGAGCGACGTGAAGCCGTCCTTGTTGTTCGTCAGCGAGTTGCAGAACGCCACCTCGGCGGCGCTGTTGCGCGGCCCGATGATCAGGTCGATGTGAGCGACCTCGTTGCCGTCGCCGACGAGGGACTCGCCGACCATCACCTTGTTGATCTTCGCCATTGGTAAATCTCCCTTAAGGAACGAATTGACCTTCTCGACGATCCCTTGCGGACCGTCATCCTCCCCCGTCGGCCTTTTGTTGTCTGCGTCCAGCGCGAGCCAGACCGGTTTCTCGGACGCGGGTGATCCCAGGCGACGGGGAGCCTAATGCGCGAGCATCGTCGCGGCAAGCCTGTTGGCACGTTCTATCTGTCGGAAAATCAACACAGTCGCATGACCATCAGCGTCGCGACCGTGAGGTCGGCGCTGGTGCCCGGATTGATCCCGCGCGCCTTCAGCGACGTGTCGAAAGCCAGCAGCGCCTCGTGGTCGCTGGCCGCTCCGCCGGCCGCGAACCCCGCAAATTCCTCCTGAATCCGGCTGGCGACGGCCGCTCCGAACTTGCGCTGCACGTGGGTGTCGGGGAAGGCGGCGGCGAGCGCGAGATAGGTCGCAACGGTCGCCTGCTCGTCCGCCAGCCTGCGCGTTCTTGCCGCGCCAAGCGCCGGAAGGCCGATCTCGAACACGTCCTCGAAGACGGTGACGTATTGTCGCGCTATGCGGTCGCGCTCGGCCGCCTCGGCCATCGCGGCACGCAGATCGACCTCCGGCGGGGCGGCGACATCGTGGCGGCTGGCGGACCCGAGACCGCCGGGCGAGGCCAGGCGGATGGCGGCGAAGGCATCAACGGCATCCTCGACCGTGAGCCCGGCGAGGACGTCCGAGAGCGAAGCCCGCAGCGGGCCTCCCCGCTCGAAGGCGGCGGCCAGCGGCGCGGCCAGCAGCAGGATGCCGAGGTTGGTGTTGGTGCCCACCGCAGCGACCGTCGCCGTCATCGCGTCGCGAATCCGCCGGCCGACCGTGGCGCCGCGGCGGGCGATGTGCGGGGCGGCGACCCGCGCGCTCGTCTCGAAGTCGGCAACCGTCATCCGGTGGCCGGGCGCATGCACGTGGACGTTGCCGGGCTTCACCGCCGCAAGCTCCGCCTGGCAGGCCCACAGGAACGCCTCCTGCACCACCGGGTCGACGTCGGCCGAATCGGGCAGCGGCGGCGCGGCGATCATTTCAGGCGTCTCCGCGGACGTGGGACAGGTCGGCAAGGCCGCTGGCCTCGAGAAAGTTGTCGACGAGGCAGGCCGCGATGTCGACCGTCGAAACGCTCTGCAGTCCCTTCCATGACGGCATGCTGTTCACCTCCAGCAGCAGATGCCGCCCGTCGGCGTCGGCGATCATGTCGACCCCGGCAAAGTCTGCACCGACGGCCGCGACGGCGGCAACGGCCAGCGCGGCGGCTTGCGCAGACGGCGTCCACGCGAGCGGCGTCGCGCCCTGGTGCATGTTGGTGACGAAGCCGTCGCTGGCGCGCGTCATTGCCGCCAGCACGCGCCCGCCCGAGACGAACACCCGGTGATCGCGAAACCCGTCCCCGGTCGGCGCGACGAAATCCTGGAGATAGTAGACGCCTTCCACCTCATCGGGCGGCGGCAGGTCGTCCGGGCCGTGCAGCAGACGGATGCCCTTGCCCTGCGAGCCGAACAGCGGCTTCAGCACGATCGGCCGGGCGCGGGCCGCCACATGCGCGGCCGCGGCCGCGGGATCTTCGGTGACGAAGGTCGGCGGCGCCGGCAGGCCGGCACGGGCGAAGGCGAGGCTCGCCGCCGACTTGTCGACGCAGCGCTCGATCGCCGCGCCCCGGTTCCACACCGGCACGCCCTCGGCGGCGAGCGCATGCAGGACGCCGAGGCGCAAGGTGATCGCCTCGAAACTGCCGGCGGTCACGCCGCGCACCAGCACGGCGCGCGGCCGTGCGCCGCCAAGCCCCGGGATCTGCACCGGAAACGGCGCCGACAGGTCGAAGGACACCGCGCGCAGCGGCACCGTCACCGGCTCGATGCCGCGGCGCGCGAAGGCGGCCCTGATCCGTCTCAGGTGCCAGTCGCGCGCCTCGGTGAAGAGGACGACGCCGCCGTGACGAGGCGACGGCTCATCCGTCGAAGGAGGCATCGACGAGGCTTGTGTCGATTGCGCCCGCGCGGAAGCTCTTGCCGCTCTCGACCGCCGTCACGACCACCTCGGCCGGCGAGAACAGCATCGAATCGATGGCGTAGAAGTCGCCGTTGAAGCGGGCGAACACCTCGGCGAAGGGCGAGCCGAAGTCGCGCGAGGAGCGCGAGGGCAGCCGCTCGGCGAGATCGCGCGCGTCGTCGGCCGGCCCGCTCACGTAGAGGTGGACCCGGCCGCCGTAGATGATCGCGTCGTTGGTGCGGCCCATGGCGGTCATGAAGTCCGGCGACGGCGGGCTGAGCGGGGCGACGCCGAGGCCGTCGAGGATGCGGTCCATCGGGAAATGCAGCGCGTGCACCTTGTGCATGGCCACCTCGAGCACCCGGCCGACGACCTGCGTGGCGCCGGCAAGGCTCTGGGTCGGCGCATAGATGAAGGTCAGGGCGCCCGGCCGGCAGCCGGTGGCCTCCGACACCATCCGAACGATGCTCTCGGGCGGCGGCGCACCGGTCTCGAGCACGAGCACGCCGGTTTCCGCGTCGTCGGAATAGGCGATGTCCTGGTAGAGGCTTTCCTTGGCATAGGTGGCGCGCGCCGGGCCGGACCCGAGCGCGAACCAGCCGCCGTCCTCCTCGCCGCCCGCAAGGCTCCAGCCGGCATACTGGCTGCCGAGGCAGGCGACCACCGGATCGAGTGCGCCCACCTGGATGGCGAAGGGCCAGCGCGGCGTCGTGGGCGATGCCACGATCGACACGCGGCCAAGACCACCCATGCAGATCTCGGTCAGCCGGCGGCCGACCTCGATCGAGCCCATCGCGGACGCGCCGGCGTCGATCAGGCGGCAGCCGAGAGGCCCGGTCGAGACGGCGATGCGCAGTTCGCGCGCCTCATGGATGAGCGCATCGACCAGCGGCTGCGCAAGACGTCCGACGCTGGGCGTCTCTCGTTTCGAGTTCATGCAAGTTCCCTCCCTGCAAAGTCTGGTGTCTGGCGGGCACCCTTACGGGTATCTCCGCATGCGCCCGTCGCCGTCCCTCACGGCGTCGCGCGCGAATGTGTCAGGAACCCGTCGCCAAAACGAGCCTGGCCGAACCCTTGCCCATATCGGCAACGGCCCGGCCATCGCAAGCTGCTCACGGCAGGAAGGCGGCGGTTCCCGGTCAGAACGCCCGCCCGGGCCTGATCGGACCCGGACCGTGCACCGAGGTCACGCAATGAACTTGCGGGCTTCCTCGAAGGCATCCCGGAAATCGAGTGCGACCGGCTTCTCGGCGGCGATCATCCGTTTGAACAGAAGATGCTGGGCCTGATACTTGACGTTGCCGATGGCGAGCGCGCCGAGGCCCACCGCGCGGCCGAAGCCGAGCGGCTCGCCGTTGTCGTGGACGCCGACGCCGGCAAGACCGGCCGGCGGCACGGCGTTGACGTCGGCCGCCACCAGCAGCCCGTCCACGGCGCGGATCTGCTCCTCGGTGAGGATCTGCTGGCCCGCGGGACCGGCCGAAAGGATCACGTCCGATCCGCCGGCGACCGCCGAACGGGCCTCCTCGGTCGACCCGTCCGCCGGATGCACGTCGACGCCGAAGCGCGCCTTCATGTCGGCGGCGATGCCGGACACGCGCTTGGTGCCGTCATAGCCCGCGAGGTGGACCTCCGCGCCTTCCTTGGCCGCGATCACGGCGGCCGAGAAGGCGACGACGCCGGTGCCGCCGAAGATCGTGACCTTCTTGCCGGCCAGCGACGTGTCGAACTTCGTCTGCAGCAGCTTCTCGACGCAGGCCATCATGCCCGCCGCGGTGGTGAAGGAGCCGGCCGGATCGGCAAAGAGATTGATCTCGAACGGCGGCACGAAGGCCTCCTCGGCGGCCTTCATCATGTCCAGCGCCTGGATGGCGTTCTTACCGGCAAAGAAGATGCCGGTGCGGACCGCGTCGGCCGGCGAGCGCGAGAAGATCGCGTCCTGGACGAGGCCGCGCACCTCCTCGGGGTTCACCGCGGCATAGCTGGTCACCACGTCGAAGCCGGCGTCCACGGCCATGTTCACGTCGAACGGGCTCATGTGCTTGAGCGGCGTCAGCATGTGCAGGATGTTCTTCGACATTTCGGTCCCTCGAATGGCCCGCATCCCCTCGCACGGCGAGGTGGCACGGCTGATTCGTTGCTGCGAAGGTCTGCGGAGAACGGACGCCTCGCACTGAATTCTTGGTATGTGGCGTCCGGGAGCCATCGGCCCACGTCGCCTGCCAGCCCTCCGGCGTCCCCCGCGGTGACGGCCGAAGCGAGAGAACCCGCCCGTTCGCGCGAGGAGATCGCACGGGGAAGACCGACCTCCTGATCCGGACGGCGCCCGGAACGGCCCGGGACCCGGGAGAGACGCGCGAATTGACGCGGTCAAGGGACCCTCAGTCGGTCGCGGCGCCCGGAGCCTGGGCGCGTGAAGCGGCGTTATCAATGCTCCGCGGTTTCTGCCTTGTGTGATCGTGAAGTGCAAGCCTTCGACCGTGTGACAGTTTTTCACAACGTCCGCGACCATCCGCTCCGCCTCGGCCTCGCTCGCCGCCAGCGCAAAGCCCGTCGGCCCCCACGAACTCTGCCCGACGCCGGGCGATCCGGCACGGCGGAACGCGGCCATCGCGTCCGCCACCAGCGGGCTGACGAAGCGCCGCCCGCCCTGCGCCGGAGCGAAATGATCGCCGATCCGCTCCTGGATGTCGGTCACCGCATCGCCGAATTCGTGGATGTCGTGTTCGATCAACGCCGGCAGCAGCTTGATCAGCGTCAGCCGGCAGAGCCAGGCCGCAGCTTCCGGCGCGAGCGGCGGCAGATCGCGGAAGGCGTCCGCCTCGGCGCTACCGTGGCAGCCGACCATGGTCTCGTCGAGAATCAGGATGATCCGCCACGCCTCGGGAAAGTCGAGACGGGCGATCGTGGGCGGCACGAGGCTGCGGGGCCCGCGTCCGCCGTCGACCACGAAGCCGCCGCTGCGGAAGGCGGTGAGGCCGATGCCCGAGCGCGCGCCGCGGTCGAGCCCGGCGGCCATCTTCGCCGCGTCGAACGGAACACCGGCAAGGCCCGCCAGCGCCGCGCCGATCGACAGCGCCATCTGCGTGCCCGATCCGAATCCCGCATGGGACGGCATCGCCCGGTTGATCTCCACCGCCACCTGTCCGGCCTTGCGCGGATCGAGGCCGAGAACCTCGATCGCGGCGTCCACATAGCGCCCGATCCGGTCCGTCTCGCCGCCGCGTACCGTGAAGGCCGGCGCGCGCCGCACCGTCAGGTCGAGGCAGGGCCGCTCCAGCGCCAGACCGATCGAGCCGAACTTGCGGCCGAGATCACCGGCAAGATCGAGCAGGCCGAGATGCAGCCGCGCTGGCGCCCGCACGCGCACCGCCTCCGGCAACGGGGCGTTGCCAGGAACGGCGAGAAGACCGCCTTCTCCGGCGTGCGGCTTGAAATCGATGTCGCTCATGCCAATTCTGATCCACACTCCGACCGATCACGGGTCGATCAACGCCCCGCCGTCACGACCGGCACGAGCTTGCCTCCGGAGCCCGGGCCGATCAGGCTGATCCGGCCCGACCGACGTGACCCCCACCGAACTTATCCGGAGCATTCGCATTTCGACCAGACGTTTCAATTCCGTCGAATGGCGGATGGCCCTGCTCAACTGGAGTGCGCGACCATGACCGACAAGACATATTCCGACGCCGAAGTGGAAGCCCGCCTGGCCGCCGACCTGCCGCTGTGGCGGCTCGAGGACGGCTGGATCCGGCGGACCTACAAGACATCGAGCTGGAAGGGAACGCTGATGGTGATCAACACCGTCGGCCACCTTGCCGAAGCCGCCTGGCACCACCCGGACCTCACCGCTTCCTACGCCTGGGTCGAGGTGCGCCTCAAGAACCACCACGCCAAGGGCATCACCGACAAGGACTTCGCCCTCGCGAAGAAGATCGAGGAAGTCGTCCAGTGGCAGCCCGCCAGGGAAGGCGAAGGTCTCGAAGGCACTCCCCAGAGCGATCTGCGCTTCTCCTACGTGAAGTATGACACGCCCAACTGACCGGCGCGCGACATTCCGGCCGCACCGGACGGGCCCTTCGTGCGACACCGCGACGCGCCCCGTCCGGTGATCGGGGGGTGCGACCGACGGCCTGCGGCGGAACCGCGCAGGTGCGCCGCGATACCCCCGCGCACCGGCCTTCGGGCGGATTTTCCCCGACCGGACACGCGGTTGCCGCCACCGGCGGTTTGTGAATAGTATCCCGCAGAAGATGGGAGATACATGTGTCGGCCGACACCAACCAAGAAATGGCCGGCCTCGACGCCGCAACCTCTCGCGCCGTCGGCCTACTCGCGAAGGCGAGACTGCCTCTGATCGCCGGACTCGGCACCGATGTTGAAGGAGTGCGCGCCGCCCTGCGGCTCGCACACAGGACAGGCGCGGCGGTCGACCATGTCGGCGCCGCCCACATTGCGGGCGAACTGCGCATGGTCGCGGACGCCGGCAGCATGACGACGACGCTGGCCGAAGCCCGCAACCGCGGCGACCTGATCGTCGTCTGCGGCGAGGGCGCGCGCCGCTGGATCGAGGAGACGGCGCCCTTCGCCTCCTCCGAGACCCCTTACGACTGGCGCGGCGAGCGGACCCTGCTCTGCCTCGGCTGCACGGCGCCCACTTCGGTCGCCGCCGTGGCGGCGTCGGAGGAGATCGCCGGTGATCCCGTCGACCTCCTGCGCGAGCTCAAGGCCGCGATCGGCGGACGTCCGTCCTCGGTGGTCCACGAAACAGCCGTCGCGAAGCTGCGCGAGGCGCGCTTCGGCGTGTTCGTGACCGATCCGCGCGACTTCGATCATCTCGGCCTCGAACTCGCCCAGGCGCTGGTCAAGGATCTCAACGAGACGACGCGCTTCACCTCGATCTCGGTGCCCGCCCCGGCCCATGGCCGCGGCGCCAACCTTGTCTCGGCGTGGACCACCGGCGGCCGGCTGCGCGTCGGCTTCGGCCGCGGCTTCCCCGAACAGGACGACTGGCGCTTCTCCGCCGAGCGGCTTGTCGCCGACGGCGAGGCGGACCTGCTGATCTGGGTCGGTGCGCTGGTCCCGGATCTTCCGGACTATGCCGCGTCGCTGCCGACCATCGCCCTCGTTCCGCCGGGCGCGCAGGCGACGGCCGATGTCGTGATCGAGGTCGGCGTCCCCGGCATCCACCACGACGCGGTGCTGACCGACGCGGTGCGCGACGCCTTCACCTTCGTCGAGGCGAGCGACATCGCCACATGGCCGTCCGTCGCGACCGTGCTCGACGGCATCGCGGCGGCGCTGGACGCCGGACGGGAGAACGCCTGATGCTCACGCTTCTGAAGGGCGGCCGCGTCGTCGATCCCGTGAACGGCGCGACGGCGGTCCGCGACCTCTACATCCGCGACGGTGTCATGATCGCGGGCCCCGCGGAGGGCGAGATGCCGGACGAGGTCCACGACGTCACCGGCAAGATCGTCATGGCCGGCGCGATCGACGTCCACTCCCACATTGCCGGCGGCAACGTCACCCTGTCGCGGCTGCTGCTGCCGGAACTCCACGTCAGCGAGGATCCGGCCGCCGAGGGCATGCCCTTCGACACCGCGCGCTGGTCGACCTACGAGACCGGCCGGCTCTATGCCGAGATGGGCTTCACCACGGTGATCGAGCCGGCGCTGGTTCCGACCAACGCACTGCAGACCCATCTGGAACTTGCCGACATTCCGATCATCGATCGCGGCGCGCTGACCGTGGTCGGCAACGACGACCACTTCCTGTCGCTGCTGCGCGACCGGCAGGGCCGCGACGCGCTGCGTGACCATGTCGCCTACCACCTTGCCGCCTCGCGCGGGCTCGGCATCAAGGTGATCAATGCGGGCGGCCCGGCGGCCTTCCACTCGGGCCTGCGCGCCTTCGATCTCGACGACGAGGTGCCGCATTACGGCGCCACCTCGCGCCAGATCGTCACCGCCCTGCTCGATGCGGCCGCCGACATCGGCATCCCGCATCCGCTGCATCTCCACGCCAACAATCTTGCCGTGCCCGGCGCCCCGGCGACCATCGCCGACACGATCGCCGCCGCCGAAGGTCGTCCGCTGCATTTCGCCCACATCCAGTTCTACGCCTATGGCAAGGACGCGGACGGTGGCATGGTCTCGGGCGCCGAAGAGATCATCCGGTCGTTTGCCGACGCGCCGAACATCACCATGGACGTCGGTCAGGTCATGTATGGCCCGACCGTCACCATCTCGCTCGACCTCGTGAAGCAGTGGTCGGGACGCACCTTCGCCAGCCCCGGCAAGTGGATCCTGCAGGACGGTGACGCGGAAGGCGGCGGCATCGTGCCGCTCGCCTACAAGAAGAAGAACTGGGTCAACGAGCTGCAGTGGGCGATCGGCATGGAGCTGTTCCTGCTCTCGCCGGACCCCTGGCGCATGCTGCTGACCACCGACCATCCGAACGGCGGCTCCTTCACCACCTATCCGAAGATCATGCATCTGCTGATGGACCGGGAGGAGCGCCGCGCCTGGGTGGAGGCGATGCCCGAGGAAGCCCGCAACAAGACCGCGATCGCCGCCATCGAGCGCGAATACACGTTCGAGGAACTGGCGATCATGACCCGGGCCGGTCCCGCGAAAGTGCTGGGCCTGTCCGATCGCGGCCATCTCGGCCCCGGCGCCGTCGCCGACATCGCGGTCTATGACGATCTTCCCGACCGCACGGCCATGTTCACCTCCGCACGGCTGGTGCTCAAGGGCGGACGGCCGGTTGTGCGCGACGGCAAGGCGCTTGGCTGGACCTTCGGCACGACCCATCACCTGTCGCCCGAGACGGACCCGGCCATGACGCGCCGGATCGGCAGCTAT
Source organism: Methylobrevis pamukkalensis (assembly GCF_001720135.1). Classification (GTDB taxonomy): domain Bacteria; phylum Pseudomonadota; class Alphaproteobacteria; order Rhizobiales; family Pleomorphomonadaceae; genus Methylobrevis; species Methylobrevis pamukkalensis. The sequence goes on along the minus strand of NZ_MCRJ01000023.1, from coordinate 17,895 downwards.
CTGGAGGGTCGCTTCGGCGTCTCCCCCACGGCCTTCTCCGTTCCGGACGCGCCTTCGTCAGCCCGGAGAACTTCAAGGTCGAGTCATGTCTGAAGTGAAATCCGGCCTCTCCATCAACGGCGTCGTGATCGACGACACCTTCGCCGAAGCCTTCGACATGGCGGCGACCGGCGCGATCATCACCGCGCCGACCGAAAAGTGGGCGAAGATCGCGGCCGTGACCGCGACCGGCTTTGCCACCTCGGTGATCGCCTGCGGCTGCGAGGCCGCGATCGACCGTTACATGCCGCCGGAGGAAACCCCGGACGGACGGCCCGGCTACCGCATCCTGATCTTCGGCTTCGACGGCGGCGGGCTCGGCACGCAGCTGATGAACCGCATCGGCCAGTGCGTGCTGACCAGCCCCGGCTCGGCCTGCTTTGCCGGCATCGACAGCCCGAAGCGCCTCAACCTCGGCGCCTCGCTGCGCTGGTTCGGCGACGGCAACCAGATCGCCAAGAAGCTCGGCCGCACGCGCTACTGGCGCATTCCGGTGATGGACGGCGAGTTCCTCGTCGAGCATGACACCGGTTTCCTCGAAGCGGGCTCGGGCGTGGTCGGCGGCGGCAACATCCTGATTCTCGGCCGCAGCTTCGACGAGGTGCTGGTCGCCTCCGAGGCTGCCGTCGAGGCAGCGTCCGCCGTGCACGACGTGATCCTGCCCTTCCCCGGCGGCATCGTCCGCTCCGGCTCCAAGGTCGGCTCGAAATACGGCGGCGTGCCCGCCTCCACCAACAACGCCTTCTGCCCGGTGCTGCGCGGCGATCCGGGCAGCGAGCTCGGTCCCGACACCAACTGCGTGCTGGAACTGGTGATGGACGGTCTCACCCCCGAGGCGGTTGCCGCCTCGATGAAGGCCGCCATGCACGCGGCGGCCTCGTTCGGCCCCGACAAGGGCATCCAGCGCATCTCCGCCGGCAACTACGGCGGCAATCTCGGGCGCCACCACTTCCGGCTCAAGGATCTCCTCTGATGGCCGCGATCACCTTCACCCTGCGCGGCGACGTGCCCGAGCGCCTCGACCTGTCGCCGCTGACCCCGGCGGGCCTTGGCGGTCTCTCGGCCGCCGACATCGGCAGGATCACGGTCGGCACCACCCGGCACGCGCCGAAGGTCGCCGACCTGTTCGACGTGTCCGGCAGCGACGCGTCCGAGGTCCGCTTCGTCGGCGGCTCGGGGCGCTTCGACTCCCTCGGCGCCGGCATGACCGGCGGCGCGATCATTGTCGACGGTGACGTCGGCGCCTTTCTCGGCGCCGGCATGACCGGCGGCACCATTGCCGTCACCGGCTCGGCACTCGGGCCCTATGCCGCCTCCGGCCTCGTCCACGGCGCCATCGCGATCGATGGTGACGCGGGGCGACTGCCTCGGTGGCGCGCGGCCCGGCGCGATGGCGGGCATGGCCGGCGGCCTCGTTCTCGTCGGCGGCACGGCCGGCGCCTCGGCCGGCGACCGCATGCGCCGCGGCACCATCGCCATCCTCGGCGGCACCGGCCCCACCGCCGGCGCGCGGATGAGCGGCGGCACGCTGCTCGCCCCCTCCTTCGGCGCAAACGCCGGCTTCCTGATGCGGCGCGGCACGATGATCGCCACCAGCGGCGACATCCCCTCGTCCACCTTCGTCGAGGCCGGGATGTACGAACTGCCGTTCCTCGGCCTGCTTCGCGCCCATCTCCAGACGAAGATGGCCCGCGCGGCCCATCTCGTTCCGGCACGCGCCCGCCGCTTCCGCGGCGACATGGCGATGCTCGGCAAGGGCGAGCTGCTGATTTCCGCATGACGCCCCGCCGCACCGCCCTTCTTTCGTCGGCGCCAGCCGCGCGGCCGCTTTCCAGCGGCGGCCCGTGCTGGTACGCCGACGATTTGCTATCCTCCGTCAGCTAACACCACGAGTCCGCCCGATGTCCGCCGCCGATACCGCCCAGACCCCACCCATTTCCTGCCTGCCCGATCTCGGCAGGAAGACGCTGGTGATGGGGATCCTGAATGTCACGCCGGACTCGTTCTCCGATGGCGGCAACTTCGACGGCCTCGAGACGGCGCTGGCCCATGCCGAGGTGCTGATCGCCGAGGGCGCGGACATCATCGACATCGGCGGCGAATCGACCCGGCCCGGCGCCACCGCCGTGGCGGCCGATGAGGAAATCCGGCGCATCGAGCCGATCGTTCGCGCCGTTGCCGCCCGCACCGCGATCCCGATCTCGATCGACACCTACAAGGCCGCGACCGCCGACGTCGCGCTGACCGCGGGCGCGAAGATCGTCAACGACGTCTGGGGCCTGCAGCGCGATCCGGACATTGCCGCCGTCGCCGCCGCCCATGGCGCGCCGGTGATCGTGATGCACAATCGCACCGAGATCGACGGCTCGATCGACATCATCGAGGACATGAAGGCCTTCTTCGCCCGTTCGGTCGAGATCGCGCTGAAGGCTGGCATTCCGGAGCGGCACATCATCCTCGACCCCGGCGTGGGCTTCGGGAAGACCTTTCCCCAGCATCTCCAGGCTGTCGGCCGTCTGCCGGAGATCCGCACGCTCGGCTTTCCGATCCTGATCGGCACCTCGCGGAAATCGCTGCTCGGCATCCTCGCCGACCACAAGCTGGAGCCGAAGGACCGCCTCTACGGTACCATCGCCTCCAACGTCGCGGCGATCATGCTCGGCGCCGACATCGTCCGTGTCCACGACGTGCGCGCCCATGTGGAGGCCGCCCGGGTCGCCGAGGCGATCATGAAGGCGGGTCTCAGCACGTCGGGCCTCACGACTTCGGGCCTCGGGGGCACCCGATGACCGACCGCATCTTCCTCACCCGCCTTGCGGTCTTCGGCCATCACGGGCTGCTGCCCGAAGAGGCGGTGCTCGGCCAGCGCTTCTACATCTCGGTCGAGGTGCGCATGGACCTGTCGCCGGCCGGTCGCGGCGATGATTTCGCCAGCACCGTCAGCTACGCCGATCTCGCCGCCATTGCCCACGACATCGCGACCGCCCGCCGCTTCGAGATGATCGAGGCGCTGGCCGAGGCGATCGCGGCCGAGTGTCTTGGTCGCTTTGCTGCGATCGACTCCATGGTCGTGCGCGTGGAAAAGCCGTCCGCTCCCGTTCCCTATGCGCTGGACAGCGTCGCGGTCGAAATCGAGAGGTTCCGTCATGGCTAAGGCCTATCTCGGTCTCGGCGGCAATCTCGGCGATGCCCGCGCGCGATCGCGGCGGCCCTCGACATGCTGGCGGACGCCGGCGTCACCGTCGTCACCCGTTCGTCCGACTACGAGACCCCTCCGTGGGGCAAGCTCGACCAGCCGCCCTATGTCAACGCCTGCGCGCTGGTCGAGACCGACCTGACGCCGAAGGGCCTGCTCGCGCTCTGTCTCGACACCGAGCGCGAACTGGGCCGCATCCGGATCGAGAAGTGGGGCCCGCGCGTCATCGACATCGACCTGCTCGCCTACGAGGACGAGGTGATCGAGGATCCGTCCTTCCCGGCGCTGAACGTGCCCCACCCCTACATGCTCGACCGCGCCTTCGTGCTGGTGCCGCTGGCCGAGATCGCGCCCGATCTGGTCGTGCGCGGCGTGCGCGTGGCCGAGGCCGCGGCGGCCATGGATTCGTCGGGCATCGTGCGGCTGGAGCCGCGGCCATGACACTCCTGCTGGTCAGCGTCACCAATGCAGAGGAGGCCCACCTCGCGGTCGAGGCCGGCGCCGACCTGATCGACGCCAAGGATCCGGCCGCCGGCGCGCTCGGCGCGCTGACCCCGGCGACGGTCGCCGAGATCGTCGCCGCCGTCGATGGCCGGGCCACCGTCACCGCCGTCTGCGGCGACCACCTCCGGGCCGAGACGCTGCTCGACAGCGCCGAGGCGATGGCCGCCACCGGCGTCGACATGGTCAAGATCGGCTTCGTTCCGGACCTTGCCGATGCCCGCGTCATCCGCGCCGCCGGTCGCCTGCTTGGCACGCGCACGAAGCTCGTCGCCGTGCTGTTTGCCGACCTCGTCCCGGATTTCGGCCTCGTGCCGGTGCTGGCCGAGGCGGGATTCCACGGCGTGATGCTCGACACGTCGGGCAAGTCCGCTGGGCTGCTCAGCCATCTGTCGACCATGCGCATCTTCGGCTTCGTCTCCACGGCACGGACCTGCGGCCTGATCAGCGGCCTTGCCGGCTCGGTCCGCATCGCCGACCTGCCGGCCGTGGCCGGCTTCGGGCCGGACCTCGTCGGCATGCGCGGCGGCGTCTGCCGCGGCGGACGGCGCACCTCCGCGCTCGATCCTGATCTCGTCCGCATGGCCGCGGCCCGCCTGCGCGCCATGCCCTGCGCCGCGCAGGCCGGCTGACCATGCGCAGCCGTCCGGCTCCCCTTGCCGTCGTGAAGATCGGCGGCAGCGTCTTCGAGCGCCGCGCCGACCTCGACCGCCTCGTCGGCGCACTCGCCGGACGGTCGGTGATTCTTCTCGCAGGCGGCGGCCGGCTTGCGGACGCGGTGCGCGTCGCCCAGACCGACCTCGGCTTCTCCGATGCCCTCGCCCACCGGCTTGCGATCGACGCGATGGCCCGCAGCGCCGAAATTCTCGAGAACCTCTACCCGGACTGCCGGGCCGTAAGCGCCGCGGAGGCCGCGCTGCGGATGATTCGCCGCGGCCTGACGCCGGTCTGGGGCGGGCTCGGCTGCTTCCTCGACCGGCCGGAGATCGCCGCCGGCTGGTCCGTCACCAGCGACAGCCTCGGTGCCGTGCTCGCCCGCGACGTCGCCGCGACCGACCTCATCCTCGTCAAGTCCGCCGAACCGCCGGCCGGTGCCGATTTCGCGGCTCTTGGCCGCGCCGGTTATGTCGACGCGGATTTCGCCCTCCACGCCTCGGCCTTTTCCGGCACCGTCCGCTTCGTGGGCCCGGCCGACTACGACCGCCTTTCGGCTTTCCTGCCGGCCGGAGACCTCGCCGCATGACCACCCGCGCTCCCCTTCCGCGGCTCGGCTGGGCGCTCACCGGCTCGGGCCACTATGTGCAGGAGACGATCGACCTGATGCGGCGGATGCCGAAGCTCGACATCTTCCTCAGCAAGGCTGCCGACGAGGTGCTGCGCCAGTATGGCAAGGACCTCTCCGGCATGCAGGAGGGCACCCGCATCTTCCGCGACGGTGCCGCCAGCGCGCCGCCGGTCGGCAACTTCTACAAGGGCCACTATCACACGCTGATTCTCGGCCCGGCGACCTCGAACACGGTCGCCAAATGCGTGGTCGGGATCTCCGACACCCTGCCGACCAACGTCTTCGCCCAGGCCGGCAAGCAGCGGGTGCCGGCGATCGTGTTTGCCTGCGACACCCGGCCGATCATGGACACCGAGGCGCCGTCGGGGTGGTTCAAGGTCTATCCGCGGCCCGTCGATCTCGAGAACACCGAGAAGCTGAAGGCCTTCAGCTACACCACCGTCGTCGAGACGCTGCCGGAACTGGAAGAGGCGCTGTTTGCCCGCATGGCCGAGATCGGCGAGGCGGTGGCATGACAGAGGCGAGGCGCGAACACATCGCCCTCCTCACCGGCCAGCTGGCCGAGGCCCGGCTTGCCCGCACCATGGAAGAGATCGGCCGCGACGCCTTCGACTGGACGATTGTCGAGGTCGGCGTGAAGGTCGCGGCGCTGATGACCGAGAAGATCATCCGCCGCCGCGTTGCGCTGCCCGAAGGCATCACCCGCGTCGTCCTGCCCGGCCGCTGCCGCGCCGATCTTGCGGCGCTGTCCGAGCATTTCGCGGTCCCCGTCGAACGCGGACCCGACGAGATCGTCGACCTGCCGCGCTACTTCGGCCGGGGCATGCGCCCGCCGGACCTGTCGCGCCACGACCTCAACATCTTCGCCGAAATCACGGAAGCCTCGGAACTGTCCGTCGCCGAGACCGTGGCCAAGGCCCACCGGCTGCGGGCGGCCGGCGCCGACGTGATCGACATCGGCGGCCTGCCCGACACGCCGTTTCCACATCTTGGCGAGACCGTGCGGGCGCTGAAGGCCGAGGGCTTCCGGGTCAGCGTCGATTCGTTCAACGTGGACGAGTTGCGCACCGGCGCCGAGGCCGGCTGCGACTTCCTGCTCAGCCTCAATGAGGAAACGCTGCCGCTCGCCCGCGAATTCCCGGCCGTGGTGCCGGTGCTGGTGCCGCTCCGCCAGGGCGATCTCGACTCGCTGTTCCGCGCGGCCGCGCAGATGGACGACTGGGGCCTGCCCTATCTCGCCGACCCGATTCTCGACCCGATCCACTTCGGCTTTACCGCCTCGCTGGCGCGCTACCACGCGTTTCGCGCAAGGTCCCGGAGGCTCGGATGCTGATGGGGACGGGCAATCTCACCGAACTCACCGAGGCCGACACGTCGGGAATCACCGCGATGCTGCTCGGCGTCTGCTCGGAACTCTCGATCGGCAACGTGCTCGTGGTGCAGGTCAGTCCCCACACCCGCCGGACCATCGAGGAGCATGACGCGGCGCGGCGGATCATGTTCGCGGCCAGGCGCGATCACGCGCTGCCGAAGGGCTACAGCGGCGCCCTCGCCTCGCTCCACGAGCGCGCGCCCTATGCCAACACCCCGGAGGGCGTGCGCACGGCGGCCGGCGAGGTGCGCGATCCGAACTACCGCATCGAAGTGGTCGAGGACGGCATCCACGTCTACAACCGCGACCGCCATCTCGTGCACACCGACGCCTTCGACTTCTTTCCCGACCTCGGCGTCGAGACCGACGGCGGCCATGCCTTCTACCTCGGGGCGGAACTCGCCCGCGCCGAGATCGCCTTCGCCCTCGGCAAGCGCTATGCGCAGGACAACCCGCTCGACTGGGGGGCCGCCGCCGACAAGCGCACGGAGGACACGACCCGCCTCCAGGAGGCCGGCCACACCCTGAAGGGCAAGCAGCGCAAGGACGCGGAGCTGGAGGAGATCGTGCGCGGACCTGACGAGGCGCCAGTGGACAGGAAGGCGGACGACTGATGCCCTTCGTCCTCGAGACCATCGTCGCCACCAAGAATGCCGACGGCAGCTTCCACATCCGCCCCTACGGCCTGCACCGCGACGGCGACGACTGGCTGTTCCTGCCGTTCCGCCCCTCGCCGGCGATCGGCAATCTGCAGCGGCATCCCTTTGCGGTTGTCTCGGCGCCTGCCGACGTACGGATCCTTGCCGGCTTCCTGACCGGGCGCACCGACTTTGCAAGCGTTGCCGCCGACCGGGTGGACGGCGTGCGTCTGGCCGACTGTTTCGGCCACATGGAACTGGAAGTCGCCAGCTTCACCGACGACGAGGTTCGCCCTGCCTTCCGCTGCCGGGTCGTGCATCAGGCCGCGCACCGGCCCTTCCTCGGCTACAACCGGGCGCAGGCGGCGGTGCTGGAGGCGGCGATCCTCTCCACGCGGCTCACCATGCTGCCGCGCGCGAAGATCGAGACCGAGATGGCGCTGCACCGGACCGCGGTGGAAAAGACCGCAGGCCCCGCGGAACGCGAGGCCTGGGACTGGATCGCCGAAAAGATCGATGGATTCTACCGCGACGCCTCCTGAGGCAACGTCACCTCCACATGCCCGCCCTCGACATGCCCGCCGAAGCCGAAGCGCATCGCCGAGAGCAGACGGTCCGCATAGGCGTGGTCGGTGCGCGAGCGGAAACGCGCGAACAGCGAGGCAGCGAGCACCGGCGCCGGCACGGCTTCCTCGATGGCGGCCTCGATCGTCCAGCGGCCCTCGCCGCTGTCGGCCACCTGGCCGCTGAAGCTCTTCAGGTCCTCGTCGCGGGCGAGCGCCTCGGCGATGAGGTCGAGCAGCCACGAGGACACCACGCTGCCGCGCCGCCAGACCTCGGCGATGTCGCCGATGTCGAGGTCGTAGCGCTCGTCTTCCGGCAGGGACTCGTTGTTCTTGCGATAGAGGATGTCGAAGCCCTCGGCATAGGCCTGCATCAGGCCATATTCGATGCCGTTGTGGATCATCTTGACGAAATGGCCGGCGCCGGCCGGGCCGGCATGGACATAGCCGCGGGTGACGTGGGTGTCCTCCCGGCCGCGCGTGCGCTCGATCGCGCCGTATCCGGGCGCCAGCGCCTCGAAGATCGGCGACAGATGCGCGAACACGTCGGCCTCGCCGCCGATCATCATGCAGTAGCCGCGCTCCAGACCCCAGACGCCGCCGGAGGTGCCGACATCGACATAGTGCAGGCCCCTGGCCGCCAGCGTCCGCGCGCGGCGGATGTCGTCCTTGTAGAAGCTGTTGCCGCCGTCGATGATGATGTCGCCCGGCTCCAGCAGCTCGGCAAGATCGATGACCGTCTGCTCGGTGATCTCGCCGGCCGGCAGCATGACCCACACGGCGCGGGGCTTGGCCAGCCGCGCGACCATGTCGGCAAGGCCCTCGGCGCCGATCGCGCCATCCGTGACGACCGCCGCCGTCGCGCTGACATTGCGGTCGTAGACCACCGGCTCATGGCCGCCCCGCATCAGCCTGCGGGCGATGTTGCCCCCCATGCGTCCAAGTCCGATGATGCCGATCTGCATGCGCCAGCCCCTCTTGCGTCCCAGGTGCGCTGCCATGTCGCAGCCGCACCCGTCATAGCCCCGCCCGTGGCCGCGATGCGGCACACGATTTCGTGATCATGCAGCAGCCGGGAGGCTGCATGGCGCGGCGATCAGGTGCAGGCAACCCTCACGCGTAGAGGTGATCGAAGAAGGCGCGCTCCAGCGCCACCGCCTCGGTGAACAGCGCGGCGGCAATCTCGCGCTCGGCCTCGCTGGCGTTGCCGGCGGCCCGGTCGAGTTCGGACCGCAGCCAGCCGACGACCTCGTTGAAATAGGCGTTGTCGTGCAGCGTGATCCACTCGGCATGGACGAAATCGGCGGGCAGCGGGCCGGTCCGGCGCTGCGCCCAGCTCATGTACAGCCACTCGGCCACCACCAGCACGGCGAGGCAGCGGACATAGGACCCGCCGGCGGTGGCCCGCGCCATCAGCGCCTGAAAATCGGCGGTGGGTGCCGCCAGCTGCGGGGCAAAGCGGTCGGCCTCGCTGACGCCCAGCGCATCGAAGGCGCGCACGAAATAGGTGTTCTCGTCGCTGGTGATCATGGCCAGAAAGCGGGCGATGGCGAGCCGCGAAGCAAAATGGTCGGCGTTGGCGATCGCCGAACCCAGGAGGGCCACGAAGCCGTCGATGAACTGGTAGTCCTGGACGAGATAGGCGCGCATCACGTCGGGGTCGACGGTGCCGGCCAGAAGCTCGTCGACGAAGCGGTGCTCCGTCGCCGCGCGCCAGTCGTCCGCGCAGAGGTTGCGCAGCTCGTCGGAAAAAGACACGGGAAGATCGGTCATGGGGAGGTTCCTCGCACGGGCGCCCAACCGGCCAGGTCGCAAGGCCATCCCAGGCACGTGCCGCCCTGCCCCGCGATCCGGCCCGAAGGGCGGAAAGGTCAGCGGGTCTGGTCGAGCACCCGCTTGCACTCGAGCAGTTCGAACAGCGTCGACTGCAGCCGGCGGATGTCGTCGCGCGACAGGGCACCGCTGCCCTGGGGCTCCGAGCCGACATTTCCACTGCCACCGCCGCGCAGGCGGTCCATGAAGCGGAAGCCGGAGCGCACCGGCGCATCGTCGGGCAGGATGCCGGCGGGAAGCGGCTCGTCGTCGGCCGGGGACGGAACGGAAACCGGCTGCGCCGCCGCCGCCGGGGCACCTCGCCCCGTGTCGACGCGCGAGGGCTTGGCGTAGCCGAGAAGATCACGCTCCGACGAGGGACGGTCGGAGTCCGGCCGTTCGGGATAGGTCTGCGCCTCGGGCTCGTCGTCGTCGGCGGAGGGAAACGACATCCGCCGCTCGGAGAATGCCGGTCGTTCGGGCACGGCAGGAGCCGCTCCCTGGCCTTTCGGCGCGGACGGCGATTTCATGGCGCCAGCATCCTCTGCCTCGTCCGTGTCGGCGGCCCCCGCCGGCAGGATCGCGCCGGGGTTGCGCCAGATCTCCATGACGTAGTGCACGCCCTGTTCCTTCAGGATGCGCTGAACACCCTTGATGGTAAACCCCTGACCGTAGAGGAGATGGCGGATGCCGCGCAGGAGGTCGAGGTCTTCGGGCCGATAATAGCGTCGCCCGCCGCCGCGTTTGAGCGGGCGGATCTGGCTGAAACGGGTTTCCCAGAAGCGCAGGACATGCTGAGGAAGATCGAGTTCCTCGGCGACTTCGCTGATCGTTCGGAACGCGTCCGGTCGCTTTTCCAAAGTCTATCCACAGAATTCGTCGATGATCGCAGGCGGAATGCCGGGCGTTCCGGCGTCAACATGGTCGGGGCCGCCGATGTCCCGCCCGCGACTCAGTCGTCTTCGCCGGCAGCTTCGCTGCCGGTGATGCCGTTGACATGATCCTTGAGCACGTTGCTCGGCTTGAACACCAGCACGCGGCGCGGAAGGATGGGCACCTCTTCGCCGGTCTTCGGGTTGCGGCCGATGCGTTCGGTCTTCGAGCGCACGTTGAACGTGCCGAAGGACGACAGCTTCACCGACTCGCCCGAAACCAGGCAGTCCGAGATCTCGCGCAGGACCGCTTCCACGAGTTCGGCGGACTCGGTCCTCGAGAGTCCGACGTTCTGGTAGACGGCTTCGCAGAGGTCGGCACGTGTGACGGTCTTGCCCCCCATTGCGCCACTCACTTTTCGTTGGAATTGCCGCTTCCTGGTCGCAGAACCAGTGGCCGAACGGTATGACGCCCCGCGGTCTAGGTCAACATCATCAATTACATACCGCCACCGCTCGCCGGTGCCGGAAATACGTTGCCTCTGGCCGGCACATGTGGTCGGCCCGCAGCAATCCTGCTTGATTGTTCACCAGCGAACGAGAACGGCACCCCAGGTGAAGCCGCCGCCCATGGCCTCGAGCAGCACCATGTGACCCTCGCGGATCCGACCGTCGCGCACGGCGGTGTCCACCGCCAGCGGGATCGACGCGGCCGAGGTGTTGCCGTGGCGGTCCACGGTCAGCACGGTCTTTTCCGGCGCGATGCCGAGCTTCCTGGCCGAGCCCTCGATGATGCGCCGGTTGGCCTGGTGCGGCACGAACCAGTCGATCGTCTCGGCGCTTTCGCCGGTGGCGGCAAAGGCGTCCTCGATCACGTCGGTGACGGCGGCGACCGCGAACTTGTAGACCTCGCGGCCCTCCATGCGCAGGTGACCGACCGTCCCTGTGGAGGATGGACCACCGTCGACGTAGAGCTTGTCCTTGTGACGTCCGTCGGAGCGCAGGTGGCAGGAGACGACGCCGCGCCCCTCCGGATTGTCCGCGTCCGCCCGGGCCTCGACCACAAAGGCGCCCGCGCCGTCGCCGAACAGGACGCAGGTCGTCCGGTCGGTCCAGTCGACGATGCGCGAGAAGGTTTCCGAGCCGATCACCAGCGCACGGGTGGCAACACCCGTCTGCAGCATGGAATCGGCGGTGGTCAGCGCATAGACGAAGCCCGAGCAGACTGCCTGGAGGTCGAAGGCCGCGCCGCGGGTGATGCCGAGCCGGGCCTGCACCTGCGTTGCCGTCGAGGGGAAGGTGTTGTCGGGGGTCGACGTGGCGAGGATCACGAGGTCGATGTCCGCGGCCGTGACGCCCGCCGCCTCCATCGCCTGCATCGCCGCCGCGACGGCGAGATCGCCCGTCGTCTCGCCCTCGGCCGCGATATGACGCTCCCGGATGCCGGTCCGCTGGACGATCCACTCGTCGGAGGTCTCGACGATCTTGGACAGATCGTCATTGGTGACTACCCGCTCGGGGAGATAGCTTCCCGTCCCGAGAACGACGGTTTTCAAAGAGTTCAAGACATCCTCTCAGGTTCGGCCCCAAGTCCGCCGAACTTTCCACGATGATAGTCCTCGAGATCCGATCTGATCTTGGACTGAAGGTCGTTGCGCGCCATCTGGTAGGCGAGATCGAGCGCGCTGGCAAAGCCCTCGGCATCGGTGCCGCCGTGGCTCTTGATGACGATGCCGTTGAGGCCGAGGAACACGCCGCCGTTGAGCTTGCGGGGATCCATCTTGGCCCGAAGCCGGTTGAAGGCGTCGCGGGCGAAGAAATAGCCGATCTTCGCCATCAGCGTGCGGCTCATGGCGGCGCGCAGATAGGAACCGACCTGCCGCGCCGTGCCTTCGGCGGTCTTCAGCGCGATGTTGCCGACAAATCCTTCCGTGACGACCACGTCGACCTTGCCCTGGCCGATGTCGTCGCCCTCGACGAAACCGCCGTAGGCGATCGTCGTGAGATTGGCATCGCGCAGCATGGCGCCGGCGGTGCGGACCTCGTCGAGCCCCTTCACTTCCTCGGCGCCGATGTTGAGCAGGCCGATCGACGGGCGCTCGATGTGGAACAGCGCCCGCGCCATCGCCCCGCCCATCACGGCGAAGTCGACGAGCTGCTGGGCATCAGCCCCGATCGTGGCGCCCACATCGAGCACGATGGATTCGCCGCGCAGGGTCGGCCAGATCGCCGCGATCGCCGGACGCTCGATGCTTGGCAGGGTCCTGAGGCAGAATTTCGACATCGCCATCAGCGCGCCGGTGTTGCCGGCCGAGACGGCGACCTGCGCATCGCCGATCTTCACCGCGTCGACGGCGCGCCACATGCTGGACTTGCCGCGGCCGGCGCGCAGCGCCTGGCTCGGCTTGTCGTCCATCGCGATCGCCACGGTGCAGTGACGAACCTCGGACGCGGCGGCAAGTTTCGGATGGGCCGCAAGCACGGCCCCGATCGCCGTCTCGTCGCCGAACAGCAGGAAGCGCACGTCCGGACGTCGCAGCAGCAGCTGCTCGCATCCGGCGATCACCACCGGCGGACCGTGGTCGCCGCCCATGGCGTCGACGGAAATCATCATCGTCTGCGCCATGTCCTGCCAGTTGTCCGTTGAATGCACACCGCCCTCGAAAGGCGCCGCGAAGATACAAGCTTCGCGCCGGGACACAATAGCCCTTCGAAACTCATCATCACCCTGGGGTCACATGCGGCCATGTTCGGCCTCACGCCTCGTCCGGCGTGTCGCGCAGCGCCTTGAGCCGCGCGAAGGGCGACGCTTTCGGCGGTTCTTCTTCGCCGGCTGTCTCGCCGTCGCCCTCGGCAAAGGCCACCCCCTCCTTGCGGGGATAGGGATCGAGACCCAGCGCAAGGTGTTCGGCGACGATCTGGCCGAGGTCGAAATCGCCGTGGGGCAGCGGCTCCGGCGGATCCTCGGCCTCCGGATCGATGTCGATCTCCACCGGCGTCGCCTTGATCTCGCTCTCCGGCAGGAAGCGCAGGTCGATGTCCTCCTCGACGGTCTGGTCAACCGGCTCCAGCGTGATCACGCAGCTCTGGGTGACGCGGGCGGAGAGATGCCCCCTCACCCTGACGCCGCTGCTGCGAAACGGATAGACTTCGAGCTCGGCCGACAGGGCCGAGACGCCAAGGATTCCGAGATCGGAGGCCAGCGCCGCGCCCTCGTCCGCGCTGGCCTCGATCCGGACGCGCTGGCCCTTGCCGGGCAGGTTTGCCACGGAGACGGGCCGGGAAAAGGGAAATCGCGTCGGACGCTTCATTGTCGTCACCTTGGAGAACTCGCTTCGGGATCAGGAGCCCGGCAGCCCGGACGACCGGACCCCGTCGGCCTCTGGCCCCGGTACGGGAAACACGAAATCGGCCGAAAGGATCCGTTCCGGCCCCATCGCATCGAGCCGTGCCGCGGCCTCGGCGGCATAGGCCGCAAGGGCCGGCGCGTGCGTGCCGGCGTCCGCGCCGTCGAAGACGTTGCGGGCGATCGCCTCGGACAGCGCGCCCCATCGGAGGCGGCGAGCGCCTTGTCGTAGACCGTGAAGCGGCCGAAGAAGGCCCCGGAGATCTTCTTCATCCGCTTGGGCACCGACAGGTCACCGATTCCCATCTCTCGATGGTGCGATCCATGTCGGCAAAGAACGCCTCGGTCAGTTCGCGGGCCGCCTCGCGGTCGCCCCCGTTCTCCCGGTTCAGGCGGCGCACGACGAGGCTGACGTTGAGCATCAGCAGATCGAAACGGCCCTCCACCGTGTCGGCCACACCGAAATCCGTGTAGAAGCGCGGAAGCCGGGTTGCCGTCATGATCGCGCCATAGAGGCGCTCAACGGTAGCCGAGGTTCTGGGGCGGCGCAAAAAGCAAGAATCATGGATAACTCGCGAGGCCGTACACGGGCCTTGTCGATGGTCGATGAGATTGCTTTGTGACGTAACGCAGGCTAGGCAGATTGCCAAGCTGCATATCCGGATCAACGGGCGGGAGACAGGAATGACGAAGCGTGGCTTGGTGAAGGACTCGACCGCAGGCGGGCTCAAGGTTGCCGCGCTCGCTCTCGTCCTCTCGATGTCGCTTGCGGCCTGCGGCTCGCCGCCCAGGCAACATGGCTTCGTCATGCCGGAAAACGCGCTGGAACAGGTTCCGGTCGGATCGAGCGAGGAACAGGTGCTGCTGGTGCTCGGCACGCCGTCCACCACCTCGACCCTCAGCGGCAAGACCTACTATTACATCACCCAGGTGATCGACGAGAGCCCGCTGATGGGCCGCTCGATCACCGACCAGCGCGTGCTCGCCGTCTATTTCGACGAGAGCGGCGCGGTGCGCGAGATCGCCCAGTATGGCCTGCAGGACGGCAAGGTGTTCGACTTCATCAGCCGCCGCACCCGCACCAGCGGCCAGGACCTGACCCTCGTCGGCCAGATCCTCGGCTCGTCGCCCTCGATCGGCTTCTGACCGGACCAGCGGCGACCCCGCAGAGACAGCGAAACGGCCGGCGAGGATCTCGCCGGCCGTCGTCGTTTCGAGGGCTGCGTGAAGGCTCCGAAGCCCCGACGGGTCGGGGCTTCGGACCGGCTCAGTGCGCGAGGATCGCCAGCAGCAGCAGCGCCACGATGTTGGTGATCTTGATCGCCGGATTGACGGCGGGGCCCGCCGTGTCCTTGTAGGGATCGCCGACGGTGTCGCCGGTGACCGACGCCTTGTGCGCCTCCGAGCCCTTCATGTGGCGCACGCCGTCCTTGTCGACGAAGCCGTCCTCGAAGCTCTTCTTGGCGTTGTCCCAGGCGCCGCCGCCCGAGGTCATCGAGATGGCAACGAACAGGCCGTTGACGATCACGCCGAGCAGCGAGGCGCCGAGCGCGGCAAAAGCCGAGGCCTTGGAGCCGGAAATCGCCAGCACGCCGAAGTAGACGACGACCGGCGCCAGCACCGGCAGCAGCGACGGGATGATCATCTCCCGGATCGCGGCCTTGGTCAGCATGTCCACGGCCCGGGCGTAGTCGGGACGGCTGGTGCCCTTCATGATGCCCGGATCGGCGCGGAACTGCCGGCGCACCTCCTCCACCACCGCGCCGGCGGCGCGGCCCACGGCGGTCATCGCGATGCCGCCGAACAGGTAGGGAATGAGGCCGCCGAAGATCAGGCCGGCCACCACATAGGGGTTGGAGAGGTCGAAGGAGACCGTGCCGATGTCCGCGAAATAGGGATAGGTCGCCCCGTTCGCGGAAAAATAGGCCAGGTCGTTGGAGTAGGCCGCGAACAGCACCAGCGCGCCGAGGCCGGCCGAGCCGATCGCATAGCCCTTGGTGACCGCCTTGGTGGTGTTGCCGACCGCGTCGAGCGCGTCGGTGGTGTGGCGCACCTCCGGCGGCAGGCCGGCCATTTCGGCGATGCCGCCGGCGTTGTCGGTGACCGGGCCGAAGGCGTCGAGCGCCACGATCATGCCGGCGATGCCGAGCATGGTGGTGACCGCGATCGCCGTGCCGTAGAGGCCGCCGAGCTGGAAGGTGGAGATGATGCCGCCGACGATGACGATTGCCGGCAGCGCGGTGGACTCCAGCGAGACCGCAAGGCCCTGAATCACGTTGGTGCCGTGGCCGGTGACCGAGGCCTGGGCAATCGAGACCACCGGCCGCTTGCCGGTGGCGGTGTAGTATTCCGTGATCCAGACCAGGAGGCCGGTGACGAGCAGGCCGACGAGGCCGCAGACGAACAGGCTGCTGCCGTAGACGACGACGCCCTTCTCCGTGCCGAGTTCGCCCCAGCCGATGGTGGTGTGGGTGGCAAGGGCAAGGCCGGCGACCGACAGCGCGCCGGTGACGATGAGGCCCTTGTAGAGCGCGCCCATGATCGAATTGTTGGCGCCGAGCTTCACGAAGAACGTGCCGATGATCGAGGTGACGATGCAGGCGCCGCAGATCGCCAGCGGATAGATCATCGACGCCTCGAGACCCGCCTGTCCGGAGAAGAAGATCGCGGCGAGCACCATGGTGGCGACCACCGTCACCGCATAGGTCTCGAACAGGTCGGCCGCCATGCCGGCGCAGTCGCCGACGTTGTCGCCCACGTTGTCGGCAATGGTCGCCGGGTTGCGGGGATCGTCCTCCGGAATGCCGGCCTCGACCTTGCCGACGAGATCGCCGCCGACGTCGGCGCCCTTGGTGAAGATGCCGCCGCCGAGGCGGGCGAAGATCGAGATCAGCGAGGCGCCGAAGCCGAGCGCCACCAGCGCGTCGATCACGAGCCGGTCGTTGCTCGCGTAGCCCATGAATTGCGTGAGGACGAGAAAGTAGACGGCGACGCCGAGCAGTGCGAGGCCCGCCACCAGCATGCCGGTGATGGCGCCGGCCTTGAAGGCGACGCCGAGGCCGCTCTCGAGGCTGATGCTGGAGGCCTGCGCGGTGCGCACGTTGGCCCGCACCGAGACGTTCATGCCGATGAAGCCGGCAAGACCCGACAGCACGGCGCCGATCACGAAGCCGATCGCCACGGGCAGCGACAGCAGCCAGATCAGGAGGAAGAAGATCACGACGCCCACGATCGCGATCGTGGTGTACTGGCGGGCGAGATAGGCCTGCGCACCTTCCTGGATGGCGCCGGCAATTTCCTGCATGCGCTTGCTTCCGGCGTCCATCGCCAGCACCGAGCCGGTTGCCCACACGCCATAGGCGATGGAAAGCAACCCCGCGAACACGATCAGATACAGTGGACTCATGTTTCCGTCCCTCTCCCTGGATTCCGAAGTCGATCCCGAAAATCCCGATCCGGCTCGTTTTTTCTGCTGCGGCACAATTGTTTGGCCGCGGCCGGACTGAGTGTCACGGTAGCCGAGGGGCGGAAGGCGTCAAGCGGAGATCGCATGTGCGTGCACCGCGGCGACATCGCGCGGAGCGGGCAGACGCGGCCGGGGCACGTCTTCCGAAGCTGGAGACCCTGTCTTCGCCAATTCCCCCGGGGAAAACCGCAGATGACCGGGCAGGTCCGGGGGACGTCGGCAAGTGTTGATTTTCACCCGGTCCGAGATCAGTGTGCGAAAATTGCAGGCCGGCATCGTCCCGCGGCCGCCTTCGTCGGATAAACAAATCCATGCGCGACGCCATCGTCTTCAATGCGGGGTCTGCGTCCGGGCTGGCGACGACCTCAGCCCTGCCGGTCTACAGTGTCCAGCAGATCGCCAGGCAACTCACGACGGATTTCTGGACCGCGCGCCAGCAGACGCAACGGACATTCGACGTCAGTGACGGACAGCCGCTGACGGTGGACATCTCGAAACTGACGGCCGCCGGACAGAAACTGGCAACCGCCGCGCTCCAGGAATGGACTGCCGTGTCCGGCCTGACCTTCACCTTCGTGATCAGCGGCTCCGCGAAGATCCGCTTCGACGACGAGGCGCCCAAGGCCTATGCGAATTCGACCGTCGCAGGTGGCGAGATCATCCAGTCCTCGGTCAACATTTCCAAGAATGTCATCACGAAGTACGGCACGAGCCTGACATCGTATTCCTATCAGACCTACATCCACGAGATCGGTCACGCGCTCGGTCTCGGACACGCCGGTAACTACAATTCCTCGGCGGTCTA
>NZ_MCRJ01000022.1 GCF_001720135.1 Methylobrevis pamukkalensis | reverse complement strand
CTGGAAGTGCATCGCGACGCGGTTACGCCTGCGTTGCCATCAAGTGTCTCACCCCCAATTATCCTCGCCGCGACCATTACTCGGTGGCCACGGTAGGTTCCTTCTCATGCGGGTTCATCTCTTCATGACCACGCGCGGATCGGGTGGCCGCGTTCGCCCCAGAACACGTACCACCGGCCTGCGGCGCGAACGATCGCGAGTTGCTTGTCGAGCGGCAATGGCTCCCGCGCCGGCCGTGCCAGTCCGAGGCGGGCAAGAAGTCCGCGCTTCGGCGGTTGCCGGACCGGACCATGCCCGGCCGCCGCGGCATCGGCGGCCTCCAGCAGGGCCTTGCCGTAACCGATCGCCGCGTCCGGCAGCTTGTGGTCCCAGGCGCCATCGATCAGGTCCTTGGCAAGGACGTCGCCGCACAGGCGCAGGAATTCGCCCCGGAAACTGGTTTCGTTCAATTCGTCATTGAGCGCGGCGTTGCTGTACGTGGGCAAGCCGTCCGACGTCAGCAGGTCGAGGACATGGTATCCGTGAAATTCGCGCAGGACGGCCGCAACCTCTTCCGGGGTGCGCGCGTTCTTCTCGGCGACGATCCAGTCGTCCGCTGCGGTGTCATGGCCGACGCGGGGGGCGCCAAGCCGCTCGTAGGGAGGAATGCTGATCTCGGCAAACCGCTCGATCTCCGCCTCGTTCAACCGATCGCCCCTGAACGCGCGATCGACCATCCGCCGCCATTCGGCCTCATGCCCGTCCCTGGCACAGCCCTCGACCACAAGATCCAGACCCACGGCAGATTCTCCTCTCGCTCCGCGTGCAGTATAACCAGCGGCGCATCTGCGGAGTCCAGCCGTGTCGTGACCGCAAACGGGCCCCGTGCGCGACGACGGCGCCGCGCGAGGGGGCGGGGCGCACCGGGGAACCGACGCTGCGACATATAAGCCCTGCCGGGCCAATAGACTGGAGTCGCTCGCCGGCTTGGGCAATGATCATGTCGTCAGACTTCCGCCGCAGCCGTCCGGGACGAGCCCGAACGTTGCCGGAAACCGGTGCATCTACAGTGTGCGCTGCAGCATGACGCAAGACAAACCTGCCCCTTTACTTAAGATGTGGACCGATGACATGGCGCGTAACATCCTGATCCTCGGAGCTTCCTACGGATCTCTGCTGGGCACCAAATTGCTGATGGCAGGTCACAACGTGACGCTCGTCTGCCGGCAGAAGACCGCGGATCTCATCAACAGCTCCGGAACCGAGGTCCGGATCAAGTTGCGCGACGAGGCCGAACACCGTTCGATCTTCTCGCGCGACCTGCCGGGCAAGCTCGACGCCGCGGCGCCGGAGGACATCGACGTCTCGCGCTACGATCTGGTCGGGCTGGCGATGCAGGAGCCGCAATACGCCAATCACACGATCCGGGTTCTGCTGATCAAGATCGCCGAGGCGAAGCTGCCCTGCGTGTCGATCATGAACATGCCGCCGCTGCCCTATCTGCGCCGCATCCCGGCGTTGAAGGACATGGCGCTCGACGAGGCCTATACCAATGCACAGGTGTGGGAGCGGTTCGAGCCCGGCCTGATGTCGCTGTGCTCGCCGGATCCGCAGGCCTTCCGCCCCGCCGACGAGCCGGCCAACGTGCTGCATGTCGGCTTGCCGACCAACTTCAAGGCGGCGGTGTTCGCGGACGAGGCGCACAACCGTCTGCTGCGCGAGCTCGAGGCCGACATCGACGCCGTGAAGCTCGACGGCAAGGATGTGCCGGTCAAGCTCAAGGTGTTCGACTCGCTGTTCGTGCCCCTGGCGAAGTGGTCGATGCTCCTGACCGGCAACTATCGCTGCATCACCGCCGGCGAGCCGAAGTCGATCCGCGATGCGGTGTGGGGGGATATCGAGGCCTCGCGCTCGGTCTACGAGCATGTGGACGCCATCGCGCGCCGTCTGGGCGCCGACCCGGAAGACCAGGTGCCCTTCGAGAAATATGCCAAGCAGCCGAAAGCCTGCTGAAGCCCTCGTCGGCGGCGCGCGCGGTGGCGAGCGGGGCCCCGTTCATCGAACGGGTGGACCTGATGGTCAAGCTGGTGGCCCATCAGCTCGGCATGCCCAATGCCGAGATCGACCGCACGGTCCAGACCGTCGACGGCCGGCTGAACGACACGATCCTCAGCGGCGGCTCGTTCGCGGCGTGACCATCCGGACGAGGCGGGTCGGGTCGCGCTCCTGCGTCCGGCCCGCGTCCGGGTTGGTGGACCTGCCTGCGGCGTGACATCCGCGCCGGTTCCAGAATTCGAGCATGTCCGAGCCGGCCAGGTTGTTTCGATCTGGCCGGCTCATGCGTTGAATCCGGTGTACCGGCGCAAGATCATCGGCCCGAAACACCGGCACCCCGGCCGCGCCATGCCGTCCTCCACCTTGGCCGGGACAAAAATCGCCGTTCCAGCGTCACGGCGTGAAACAACAAGCCGCGCCGATTGTTTACCTCCTCGACAGGGAGGTGCGCGTGAAGAAGCTGTTTGTTCTGTTGCTGGTCCTTATCGTGCTGGGCGCCGCCGGCGCCTTCGGCGTCGTCTACCTGTCGCGCCATGAAGCGACGGTGCCGATCGCCGAGACCTACGGACCGAACCCGACGCTGGCCGAGCCGCGTCCCGAATGGGTGCCGTCGGTGAATGTCGCCGAAGCGACGCCGTGGCCCGAAGGCACCATGCCGACGGCCGCCGAAGGCTTCGTCGTCAACGAATTTGCCGCCGGCCTCGATCATCCGCGCTGGCTGCACGTGCTGCCGAACGGCGACATTCTGGTGGCCGAAAGCAACGCGCCGCCCAAGCCGGAAGAAGGCTTCTCGATCCGCGGTTTCTTCATGAGCCTGTTCCAGAGCGAGGCGGGCGCCAGGACTGAAAGCGCCAATCGCATCTCGCTGCTGCGCGACGAGGACGGCGACGGCATCGCGGAAACGAAGACGGCCTTTCTCGCCGGCCTCAATTCGCCCTTCGGCATGGCCTATCTTGATGGCCGGCTCTATGTCGCCAACGCCGACGCCATCGTCGCCTTTCCCTACGAGGAGGGCGTGACCGAGATTTCCGCCGCGCCGCAGAAGATCGTCGACCTGCCCGCCGGCCGCAATCACCACTGGACCAAGGACGTGATTGCCAGCCCCGACGGCACGAAGCTCTACGCCACCGTCGGCTCGAACTCCAACGTCGCCGAAAACGGCATGGAGGAGGAAGAGGGCCGGGCCGCCGTGCACGAGATCGATCTTGCCACCGGCCAGATGCGTCTGTTTGCCTCCGGCCTGCGCAATCCCAACGGCCTCTCGTGGCAGCCGGACAGCGGCGAACTGTGGGTGGTCGTCAACGAGCGCGACGAGATCGGCCCCGACCTCGTGCCCGACTACATGACCTCGGTGCAGGACGGCGGCTTCTACGGCTGGCCCTACAGCTGGTACGGCCAGAATGTGGATGTGCGGGTCGATCCGCAGAATCCCGATCTGGTGGCGCGTGCCATCAAGCCGGACTATGCGCTCGGGCCCCACACCGCCTCGCTCGGCCTGACCTTCAACACCGGCGACCTGTTCGGCGCCGACATGAAGAACGGCGCCTTCGTCGGCCAGCATGGCTCGTGGAACCGGATTCCGCGCAGCGGCTACAAGGTGATCTTCGTGCCGTTCGCCAATGGCGAGCCCGCGGGACCCCCGCGCGACATCCTGACCGGCTTCCTGAGCCAGGACGAGAAGGCCCTGGGCCGCCCCGTGGGCGTGGCGGTCGACCGCAACGGCGCCCTGCTGGTCGCCGACGATGTGGGCAACAGAATCTGGCGCGTGGTGCCCTCGCGGTGACGCGTGCCTGATACATCGCATGAGTTGTGCGACTTTCAATCAAACAAAGGGAGGACCTGCCTCATGAAGACGACCATTGCCACGCTGGCCCTGTGCGCCGCCCTGCTCGCCGGTTGCGGCGAGAGCGACAACGACGACGCGTCGACGCCGACGGCCGGTGACGCGGCGCCCGAGACCACGACCGCTCCGGCGACGGACACGGCCCCGACCCCGCCGGCCGCCGATCCCGCACCGACGATGCCGGCCCCGACCTCGCCCACGCCCGAGACGGGCACCGGCGGCGACCTTCAGGAGAACCCGCCGGCCGGAACGACCCCGTCGCCGAGCACCCCGGCCCCCACCACGCCGTAAGTCGGTCGGGAGCGGTGCCGACAGGCCCGGTCAATCGGTCATGCAAATCATGCCGGCGCTACCCGATCGGGTGGCGCCGGCATTGTTCTGGGATCGGGGCGGGACGGACAAATCGCGGAAGGGGGAGGGTGCTTCTGGTCGTAACGCAGATGAATGGGTGCGCCCGGCCTCGTCCTTCGAGACAGCCCTGCGGGCGTCCTCAGGATGAGGCCTCCGCGATTTCAGCGTTCTGACTGCGGCGCTGCTCTTTGCCCTCATCCTGAGGAAGGCGCCAAGCGCCTGTCTCGAAGGACGAGGGCAAAGCCGCAGCATCTCCAGGTGAACAGGTCCGTGCCCTTCGACGTCAGATCTGGCGGAGGACCCTCACCGCGACGCATACCACGCCGCCGCCGCGGCGATCTCTTCGTCCGACAGCCGGCCGGCGATGGTTTCCATGAGGTGGGCGTAGGCCGTGCCGCCACGCCCGCCCTCATGAAGCTGCTTCAACTGCGCGACGAGGTAGCTCTCCGGCTGGCCGGCGAGGCGGGGAAACAGCGGATTGCGGCCGGTGTCGCCGTGGCAGCTGTCGCAGGCGGGCACACCCTTGGACGAGATCCCCTCGCGGACGATTGTCGCGCCATCGGGCGCGTCCTGCGATGAGGCTGATGCCGAGGGAACTGGCGTCGAAGGCGCGGAGGACGTTGAAGCCGGCACCTGCGCGGCATAATGGGCGGCGAGGCCGCGCAGCACCTCCTCGTCGAGCCCGGCTGTTGCGAACTGCATCGGCCCGCTCTCGCGCTTGCCCTCGGCAAAGGCCTTCAGGCTTGCGGCAAGATAGGCCTCGCTCTGGCCGGCAAGGCGCGGGAAGCGCCGCCGTCATCATCCCCGTTCCGGCCATGGCAGCGGGCGCAGTTGATCAGCGCGGCCTCCACGCTGCCCGCCATCGACAGGTCGGCCGGGATCGGCGCGACGTCGCCGAAGGCGAGCGCCTCGTAGCGCTCCGGCTCCATGCCGGGCAGTGCCTTGAGGAAGGCGACCATCGCCCAGACCTCGTCGTCGCGCGTCTGAGAGATCCACGCCGCATCGCCGTGTACTTGATGCCGTGCTTGACGATCCAGAACAGCGCTTCGTCCGACCAGATCTCGGCGGCCCGGTCGAGCTTGGGCACGGGCGGCGTCATCCGGCTCGGCAGGCGCCGCTCGGGGCGCAGCGGCGAGCCATGGCAGAAGGCGCAGCTTTGCTCGTAGTGGCCGGCGGCCTGGCGGACGAGGGCGGGGTCGTCGAGGTTGACCTGCGGCGGCTCGACGAAGCGCGCGCGCAGTTCCACCGAATTCCCCATCACCCAGTGCAGGGCCCAGTTGGTGATGGCCCAGTGTCCCGAGGAGGCGGCGACGTTGAAGAGGCCGGACCACGCATAGAGGGCGCCGAGAACAAGGAGGCCGGCAAGGCCGATCAGCCCGCGTTTCAGGGTGATCCTCATCGGGCGTCTCCGGTTGTCGTTTCGGGGAGGCGCAGGATGCGCGCCATCAGCACGAGGCCACCGGTCAGGTAGGAGGCGCCGCCGACGAGCAGCATGATGATGCCGCCCGCCTGCTGGTCGGCGAGCACCGTCGCGGGATCGGCGCCGTGGCCCCCATGATCGTAGAGCGACCGTCCGGCGAAGGAGAGCAGGGCGCCGAGCAGGGTCATGTGGATCGAGGTGACGAGCAGACCGATGGTGCCCTGCAGGCTGCGCCCCTCGCGGTCGCGGGCGGCATGGCCGAGGCAGGCGGTCCAGACGAGCAGGCCGGAGGCGAAGAAGGTCGCCTGTTCGGCGGCAAAGGCGGGACCGCCGCCGCGCGCAAGCTCGTGGAGGGCCGGCACGTGCCAGCCCCAGACGACGACGAGTTCGACAAAGGAGGCGAGCAGCGGCCCGAGCAGCACCGGATGGCGCGGCGTCGGATCGAAGCGTGAGCCGGCAATGCCGATGGCGATCAGCGGCGCGGCGACCGCGACGACCCCCATGTGCAGCGTCATGTGCGCGGCGAAGGCGTGGCCCGCATGGCCCGTCAGCGGTCCGGCCCACAGGAAGGCAAGCAGGAGAAAGCCGGCGGCGGGGCAGGCGAGGCGTGCCATCACCGGCAGTCCGCGATGAACAGCGCTGGCAGCGCCACGAAGATCACGCCGATCGCGCTGACGCCGCAGATCAGCAGCGTCGCAAATCCGAGAAAATGCTGGCGGTCCTCGTCGGTCGGTTCGTTGTGGGGCGGCATGTCGTCGCCGAATCCCCAGTGGCGGTGCGCCTGCACCGCAGCGGCGGCGATCAGTCCGAGGGCGACGGCCGTCGCTCCGGCGATGATCCAGCGGACAGAGTCGAGGTCGGCGGTGTTGCCGGTCTTGGCGCAGACCACGGCGGCGAGCACGTAGGCAACCATGAAATGCATCGCCCACACCGTCGGCGGCGTGATCAGGGTCCAGAGATTGGCCGTCTCCCGGCGGAACAGCATGACCGTCTCCTCACGTTGCAAGCGGGAAGAGGGCGATCACCAGCATGGTGACCGCCATGGAGAGTGCGGCGAAGTGCCAGTAGAGCACGACATTCTGCAGGTCGATGTCGTGAACGGCGGTCAGCTTGCGGGCAAGGCTGCGGGCAAGGCAGTAGAGCTGCATGATGACGCCGACGCCGTTGTGCACGGCCACCCAGAGCGCCAGCACCCAGACGGTGGCGTCGTAGACGTCACGCGTCGGCTCCAGTCCCGTCGCCCAGGGCGCGGCGATCGCGGCCGCGCCGCCAGCGGCGGCGAGCATGGTGGAGACCCCGAGCGAGAGACGGGACGCAGAGAGCTTGTCGGCGCTGTTGAACCGGCGTGCGAGCAGCATCAGCAGCCAGGCGACCAGGGTCGCGCCGAGCGCCAGCATGGGCCAGAGCAGCCCGGGACCGGGGGCGTCGGGACGGGGAAAATCGCTCTGGATCGTCCAGTAGAAGAAGTAGCTGAAGATGAGGCTGGCGAAGGCGGTGCTGTCGCCCATCATGGTGATGAACATCGCCCACCAGCCCACCGACTTCGACCCCGAGGCGTAGAGCGGAAGGGTCACGCCCATGCCGGCATCCTTCTCCGGCTTTTCCGGGATCACCGCCGTGCCGGTCCACAGCCAGTAGAGGATCGCGGCAAGGCCCAGCACGCCGGAGACGATCGCCGTGATCCAGAAGTGGAAGGTGGTGGCAATGAAGGCACCGCCGACGAAGATCGCCGCGATCATCGGGACGAAGGAGTTGGATGGCACCCGCAGCACCTGGATCGCGTCGCATCGAGAACGCCGGTCACCAGCGTCTCGCGCTTGCCCTCCTTGGCATCGGGCAGGAAGTAGCGGCCCTCGTCGATGTTCCTGAGGATGTCCTTCTGGTCCCACAGCGGATAGCGGCCGGTGATCGGCGGCACGGAGCGGATGCCCCAGGCTCCTCCGGATCGCCGGCCACCCATTCGAGCGTGCCGGCGTTCCACGGGTTGCGGCCGGCCCGCTCGTGCGCCTTCTTGGGGCGGAAGATGTCGAAGCAGAGCACCAGGACGCCGGCGGCCATGATGTAGGCGCCGATCGTCGAGACGAGATTGAGCCAGTCCCAGCCGAGATTGTCCGGATAGGTGAACACCCGGCGCGGCATGCCGCGCAGGCCTGTAAAGTGCATCGGCAGGAAGGCGATGTTGAAGCCGGAGAACATCAGCCAGAAGGCCCATTTCCCGAGCCGGGCCGACAGCATGTAGCCCCTGACGAAGGGGTAGAAGTAGTAGAGGCCGGCGATCAGCGGGAAGAACATGCCGCCGATCAGCGTGTAGTGGAGATGGGCGACGACGAAATGGCTGTCGTGGACCTGCCAGTCGAAGGGCGCGATCGCCACCATCACCCCGGTGAGGCCGCCGAAGACGAAGATCGCCAGCGCGCCGGTGGCGTAGAGCATCGGCACCGAGAAGATCACCCGGCCGGCGAGCAGGGTGGCGATGAAGACGAAGATCTGCACCCCGGTGGGGATCGCGACCGCCTCGGATGCCGCCGAGAAGAAGCCGAGCGAGATCGCCGGCAGCCCGGTCGTGAACATGTGGTGGGCCCAGAGCCCGAAGGACAGGAAGCCCGTGCCGACCGCGGCGAGCACGATCCAGCCGTAGCCGACGATCGGGCGCTGGGCGAAGGTCGGCACGATCATCGCCAGCAGCGCGATCGCCGGCAGGAACACGATGTAGACCTCGGGATGGCCGAAGATCCAGAACAGGTGCTGCCACAGGATCGGATCACCGCCGCGCGCCGGATCGAAGAACGGCCAGTCGAGCAGGCGTTCCATCTCGAACAGGATGTCGCCGGCGATCAGCGGCGGAAAGGCGAACAGGATCATGCCGGCGACGATCAGCATGTACCAGCAGTAGAGCGGCATCAGGTTGATGCGCATCCCGGGCGGCCGGCATTTCAGCACGCCGACGATCAGTTCCACCGCCGCGGCGATCGAGGCCACCTCGATGAACGACAGGCCGAGCATCCAGATGTCGGCGCCGATGCCGGACAGCTCCGGATCGGTGGTGAGTGGCGGATACATGAACCAGCCGCCGTCGGGCGCGGCATTGAAGAAGATCGAGCCGCCGACGAAGACGCCGCCGATGAGAAAGCACCAGTAGCCGAAGGCGGACAGGCGTGGGAAGGGCAGGTCGCGTGCGCCCAGCATCTGCGGCAGGATCAGGATCGCCACCGCCTCGAAGATCGGCACGGCGAACAGGAACATCATCATCGTGCCGTGCAGCGTGAACAGCTGGTTGTAGAGCCCGGCCGAGACGAAATCGTTGTCGGGAACGGCGAGCTGCGTGCGTACAAGCAGCGCCAGCACCCCGGCAAACAGGAAGAACACGAAGGCGGTGACCGTGTACCAGACGCCGATCTCGGTGTTGTTGACCGCCGACCAGTAGCGCCAGCCGCGCGGGGTTTCCCACGCCTTGCGCAGCCGGTCGGCTTCGGCGTCCATGCGGGCCCGGTCGCGCGGATCGTCCGGCATGTCGGAGGGATTGGTCATTCGAGGCCTCCGAGCCAGGCGGCAAGTGCGGCGAGATCGTCTTCGGGGAGCATCGGGAAGGCCGGCATGCGCGCGCCCGGCTTGATCCTGTCCGTCTCGGCGACAAAGCGGGCGATGGCGTCGGGCTGGTTCGGCAGGATGCCGGCGCCGAGGCTTTCCCGCCCGCCGAGATGGGTGAGATCCGGCCCGATGCGGCCTGCCGCCTCGGTCCCGCGCACGGTGTGGCAGGCGCTGCAGCCGCTGGCCATGAACACCTCGCGGCCACGGGCATTGCCGGACGGAACGGCATCAGCCGCCTCGCGCTCGATCCAGGCCGCGAAGGCCTCCGGCTCCATCACCACGGCCGTCATCGCCATCAGCGAGTGGCTGGAGCCGCAGAACTCTGCGCAGGCACCCCGGTAGATGCCGGGCCGTTCCGGCTTCAGCATCTGCCGGGTCGTGCGGCCCGGGATCATGTCGGTCTTGCCGGCAAGCGCCGGGATCCAGAAGGAGTGGATGACGTCGGCGGTGCCGAGCACCACTTCGACGGTGGCGCCGGCCGGCATGCGCAACTCGTTGGCGGAGGGAACGACGCGCCCGTCGGGCAGGCGGTACTCGACGCGCCACCAGAACTGCTCGCCGGTGACGGCGATGGTGAGGTCGCCGTCGCTCGTCCGCAATTCCGGCATCAGGCGCAGGCCGTAGACGAGAAGGGCCGTGAGCACCACCGTGGGAAACACCACGCCGGCGCCGATGATCAGCCGCAGGGCGGTGCGTTCGCTGACCGGCGTTTTCTTGAGGCGGCTGGCATAGACCGCGAGGCTGATGACGAGACACCAGATCACGGCCGCGCCGATCAGCATCACCCAGAACAGATCGGCGATGCGGGTGGCGGCGATGCCGGCGGGATCGAGCATTGACTGCATGCCGGAGCAGCCGCCGAGAAGGACGGCAAGACACGGCGCGCGCGCGGGGATGCGGCGCGGACGGCGGGCCTCACGGCGGTTGGTTGCAACGGTAGCCCCCGCCATTCCGGCTCCAGGAATTCGTGGTCGGCCATGCAACCATGGCCCTCGACGCGGATCATGTCCGGTGGATGTCCGCCAGCCCGACGGACAGGACGCAAACTCGGCCGAAAGGGAATTGTTCCGGCATCGGCGCTGCCTCGGCAAATACGTCCGCCGGAAACCGTCTGTGGCGGAACAATGGCCGCCCCCGAGGATTGGGAATGCGCGTGGCGGGTTCCCTCCGGACCCGGGGGCAGGGCTTGGGCAAAGCCGAGCGTGCGCCATGGCCGGGTTCGTCCCGCGTCATGCGTTGAGGCGGGCCACCGCTTCCGCCGGTTCTCCCGCCGGCCACGCACAGGGCATCCCGGCCCGCATTCCTGTTCCGGTCGCCCTTTTGAGGCGGCCGACATTTCAGTTCGGAAGGACGACGATGATCATCGCCGCAACATCCCTGCTTCTGGGGCTTCTGGGCCTTGCGCTCGCCGTCGGCGGCGCCTGGTTGATGGTGCTGGGAGGGAGCCTGTTCTACCTCTTCGCCGGCATCATGTTCCTCGCCACCGCCGTGCTGCTGTGGCGGCGCAGTTCGGCCGCCCTGCTGCTCTACGGGGTGTTCGTGAACATCGCGCTGGTCTGGGCGCTCTGGGAGGTGGGGCTCGACTGGTGGCAGCTTGGTCCGCGCGGCGGCCTGATCATCGTCGTGGGCCTGTGGCTGCTGATGCCCTGGATCCGTTCGGGGCTCGAGCGGGAGGAATTCCGGCGGGCCAATCCCTGGCCGCTGGTCATTCCGCTCGTGATCGCGATTGCCGTCGCCGTCGGCTCGATGGTCAACGATCCGCACGACACGGCCGGCGAGCTTCCGACCGATCGCCTTGCCTCCGCCCCGTTCGGCGGCGACGTTCCGGACGGCGAATGGCACCAGTATGGCCGCACGACCTATGGCCAGCGCTTCTCGCCGCTCGATCAGGTGACGCCGGAGAATGTGGCGACCCTCGAGGTCGCCTGGCAGTACCAGACCGGCGACGTGAAGCTGCCGCAGGACGTGACCGAGACCACCTATCAGGTGACGCCGCTCAAGGTCGGCGACTCGCTCTTCATCTGCACCCCGCACAACTGGGCGATCGCGATCGATCCGGCGACCGGCGAGGAGAAATGGAAGTTCGATCCGAACGCCGGCCTCAATCCCGACCGCCAGCACCAGACCTGCCGCGGCGTGACCTACTGGGCCGATCCGGACGCCGAGGCCGGCAGTGCCTGTGCCACCCGCGTCTACCTGCCGACCTCCGACGCGCGGCTGATCGCGCTTGATGCCGCCAGCGGCGAGATCTGCCCGAGCTTTGCCGAGGGCGGCACGCTGCAGCTGGAGCGGGGCATGGAATACAACCCGGCCGGCTACTACTATTCGACGTCGCCGCCGGTCGCGATCGACGGCAAGCTGATCATCGGCGGCGCGGTCAACGACAACTTCTCGGTCCAGTCCCAGTCGGGCGTGATCCGCGCCTTCGACATCCGCACCGGCGAACTGGTGTGGAACTGGGATTCGGGCAATCCGGACGAGACGGCGCCTATCGGTCCGGACGAGACCTACACCACCAACTCGCCCAACAGCTGGTCGGTGTTCAGCGCCGATCCGGCGCTCGGCCTCGTCTACATTCCGCTCGGCAACCAGGTGCCCGACCAGCTCGGCATGGGCCGCAGCGAGGCGGTGGAGCGCTTCTCCTCGTCGATCGTGGCGCTCGATGTCGCGACGGGCGAGGTGCGCTGGGTGCGCCAGACCGTGCACCACGACCTGTGGGACATGGACGTGCCGGCCCAGCCGGTGCTGTTCGACATGACCCGCGAGGACGGCACCGTGGTGCCGGCGCTGGTCGGCCCGACCAAGCAGGGCGACATCTACGTGCTCGACCGGCGCAGCGGCGAGCCGATCATCCCGGTTCGCGAGGAGCCCGCTCCCACCGGCGCGATCCCCGAGGACTTCACGGCGCCGACCCAGCCGGTCTCCGACCTCACCTTCTCGCCGCCGCCGCTGGAAGAAAGCGACATGTGGGGCATCACGCTCATCGACCAGATGATGTGCCGCATCCAGTTCCACCAGCTGCGCTACGAGGGCCGCTACACGCCGCCGTCGCTGGAAGGCACCCTCGTCTATCCCGGCAACTTCGGCACCTTCAACTGGGGCAGCGTCGCGGTCGATCCGGAACGCCAGGTGATGTTCGGCATGCCGACCTATCTCGCCTTCACCTCGCGTCTGGTGCCGCGCGCCGACATCCCGCCGAAGGGCGCGGACGAGACGGCGAGCGAGCAGGGCCTGAACCGCAACGAGGGCGCGCCCTACGGCGTGTTCATGGGCCCGTTCCTCGGCCCGCTCGGCGTGCCCTGCCAGGCCCCGCCGTGGGGCTACGTCGCGGGTGTCGACCTGACGTCCGGCGAGATTGCCTACCGCCACAAGAACGGCACCGTCTACGACATGACGCCGCTGCCGCTGCCCTTCGAGCTCGGCGTGCCGGGCATCGGCGGACCGCTGCTGACCCGCGGCGGCGTCGCCTTCCTCGGTGCGGCGGTGGACAACTACCTGCGCGCCTATGACGTGACCACCGGCGAACAGCTCTGGGAGGCCCGCCTCCCGGCCGGCGGCCAGTCGACGCCGATGACCTACACGCAGGATGGCGAGCAGTATGTGGTGATGGTCGCCGGCGGCCACGGCTCGGTCGGCACCAAGCCGGGCGACTACGTGATCGCTTACAAGGTGCCCTGACCGGGTTGTCCGGCGAAACGTCCGCCGCCTTGCAGGCGGCGGACATGACCGACAGTCCGGACGCCGCAAGGTTGTCATCGGCAACTCAGCCTGTCAGGTTACACCACCATGCGTAGAGCCGGCGCGGCGAGAAGCGTCTCCCCGGCCGTCAGGGAAGGCATTCAAATGGCGACGATCACCATCACCGGGACCGGAACATCGCCGGTCGGATTCACTCAGGACAGGTTCTTCAGCTTCTTCATCAACCCTGAGGACAAGGGCGACATTTCGGCAAGCCCGACGCTGATCGTCGCGGAGCATAGCCCGACGCCCTCGACGCATCCGGCCTCTCCGCAAAGCGCGGAATTCGTAGGCACCGGCATGGACAACGAGGTAACCAGCGTCTGGGGGCGTGGGGTTGACGAGCTGCCGTGGCCGAGTTCCGGCACCGTGACCAGCATCACCGTGAACTTCCTCAACGGCAGCATCGTCTGGGAGGGCAGCTATTCCGGCGCCGGAATTGACCAGCGGGCGGCGGCCTACGAGTTCAACAACGACGACGACCTTGCCGATTTCAAGGCGTTCATGTTCGACGCGACCAACACGTTGATCATCGACGCCAATATCGGCTCCGTGAGCGGATTTGACGGGGACGACACGTTCCTGTTCACCGCGGCTTCGAACAACAGCGTCAATATATTCGGAGGGGCCGGCTACGACACCGCCACCTTCCAGCAGCTCGGGCGCGGCTTCGAAGCCGTCTGGCACAGCACCGGCGTTGAGATGCTGGTCGGATCGTCCCGCGACGACATCCTCTATGCCTTGCCCGAGCGCTTCGACGAGGATCTTTCGGCCTATGTCTTCGTGTCCGGCCAGTCGGCCGTCTACGGCGGCAGCGGCGACGACGTCATCCATGGCAGTCTCGTCGGCGACGAGCTGTTCGGCAGCAAGGGCAACGACATCATCTACGGCGACTCCGATCGCAGTGGCGATACCGCCGGCGAGGGATCGACGGCGGACGACATCCGCGGCGGCAGCGGCGATGACATCATCCACGGCGGCGGCGGCAACGACGACATCCGTGGCGGCAGCGGGGATGACGTGATCGCGGGCGGGCTCGGCGCCGATGGGCTCAATGGCGGCAGCGGTGCGGACCGCTTCGTCTTCCGCACGCTGGCCGACAGCCCGGCGGCCGGACGCGACCGGATCCTCGAGTTCGACATCGACGGCGGCGACGTCATCGATCTCTCGCAGATTGACGCCAACAGCAACCTTGATGGCAACCAGGCCTTCACCTTCCTCGGCACCGGCAGCTACACCGGCGCGGGCGGTGAATTGCGCGTCAGCTACCGCGACACCGGCGATGCCGTCGTCACGGTCGACGTGGACGGCGACGGGTCCGGCGATCTCAACATCCTGCTGCGCGG
The DNA here is from genome assembly GCF_001720135.1 of Methylobrevis pamukkalensis. Classification (GTDB taxonomy): domain Bacteria; phylum Pseudomonadota; class Alphaproteobacteria; order Rhizobiales; family Pleomorphomonadaceae; genus Methylobrevis; species Methylobrevis pamukkalensis. The sequence continues at coordinate 28,597 of NZ_MCRJ01000022.1, read as the reverse complement.
CATCACCGACGCCAACCAGCTGACGGCCGGCGACTTCGTCCTGTAAGCGGGCGCGGGACACCCCGCGCCCGGGCATCATGCGTTGGCATCATGCCTTACTCTTCCGGCACATAGGCCCGCCAGTCATGCTCCTCGACGAAACCGAGCATGCGGCGGGCCTTCGCGTTCGAGATCGGCGCCTCGCGCGCGCCCATCGGCCGGGTGATCGGGGTGCCGGGCGCCCAACGCTTCAGGAAGTCCTCGGTCGGCTCGCGGGCGGTGATGGTGTCGTTGACCGCGTTGAACACCTGGAAGCCGAGACCGTCGGTTTCCAGCGCGCGGTGGACGATCTGGCCGAGGTCGCGGGCGTCGATGTAGCTCCAGGCATTGCGCTTGCGCGAGAGCGGATCCTTGAAAAACCCCGGAAACATCCCGTATTCGTGCGGCTCGATCACGTTGCCGATCCGCAGCGCATAGATGTCGCGTCTGAAGCGCATGGCAAAGGCGCGCGCGGTCTTCTCGTTGACCACCTTGGAGAGGCCGTAGCTGTCCATCGGGTCGACGTCATAGTCCTCGTCCAGCGGAAACTGGTGGTAGTCCGTATCGCCCTCGGCAAAGCAGACGCCATAGGTGGTCTCGCTGGAGGCGATGATCACCTTGGGAATGCCGAGCTTCATCGCCGCCTCGATCACGTTGTAGGTGCCGAGGGTGTTGACGCGGAAGGTCTCGTTGTCCGGCCGGATCAGGATGCGCGCGATCGCGGCGAAATGGACCACCGCGTCGACCGGCCCGGGCGCCGCGCCGTTCTCGAGGCCGACGAAGTCGAAATGGCTGGTCAGCGCGTTCATCACCTGTCCGCCGTCGGTGACGTCGGTGAGCAGCGTCGGCACGCCCGGGCAGTCGAGCGGGGCGAGGTCGAGGTTGAGAATGCTGTGGCCCTGCGCCTTGAGCCACGGAATCACGTGGCGGCCAGCCTTGCCGGTGCCGCCGGTGAAAGCGATGCGCTTGCCCATGGAGATCTCCTGTCGTCCGGAAGCAGAACCGCCCGCGGCGCGTCGGCCACGGGCGGCGAAAGGTCTAACGCATGATATGGAGCAGGGGGCCGCTCACGCCACGTCGAACTTGACGCCCTGCGCCAGCGGCAGGCTGCGGCCGTAGTTGATGGTGTTGGTGGCGCGGCGCATGTAGGCCTTCCAGGCGTCGGAGCCGCTCTCGCGGCCGCCGCCGGTCTCCTTCTCGCCGCCGAAGGCGCCGCCGATCTCGGCGCCGGACGGGCCGATGTTGACGTTGGCGATGCCGCAGTCGGAGCCGCGGTCGGAGAGGAAGGCCTCGGCCTCGCGGATGTCGTTGGTGAAGATCGACGACGACAGGCCCTGCGGCACGGCGTTGTGCAGCGCGAGCGCCTCGTCGAAATCGGAATAGCGCATCACGTAGAGGATCGGCGCGAAGGTTTCCTCCTCCACCGGGCCGCACTGGGCGGGCATCTCGACCAGCGCCGGGCGCACGTAGAAGGCGTCGGGGGCGTCCGCTTCCAGCGCGCGCTCGCCGCCGGTCACGGTGCCGCCCTGGCTACGTGCCGCGTCGAGGGCGCGCTGCATGCGCTCGAAGGCGGCGCCGTCGATCAGCGGGCCGATCAGCGTGCCGGCCTCGAGCGGGCTGCCGATCGTCACCGACCCGTAGGCTTTTTGCAGGCGCGGCACGAGCGCGTCGTAGACGCTGTCGTGGACGAACAGGCGGCGCAGGCTGGTGCAGCGCTGGCCGGCGGTGCCCATGGCCGAGAAGGCGACGCCGCGCAGGGTCAGGTCGAGATCCGCGCTGGGGGCGACGATGGCGGCATTGTTGCCGCCGAGCTCGAGGATCGCGCGGGCAAAGCGCCCGGCAAGGCGCGGGCCGACGGCGCGGCCCATGGTGGTGGAGCCGGTGGCCGACACCAGCGGCACCTTCGGATGGTCGACCAGCACCTCGCCGAGATCGCGGCCGCCGAGGATGAGTCCGGCGAGACCCGCGGGTGCCGTGCCGCCGCCGGCGGCAAAGCGGGCGAGCGCCTTCTCGAACAGGGCGGTGGTGGCAAGCGCCGTCAGCGGCGTCTTTTCCGACGGCTTCCACACCACGGCATTGCCGCAGACCAGCGCGAGCGCCGCGTTCCACGACCAGACGGCGACGGGGAAGTTGAAGGCCGAGATGATGCCGACGACGCCGAGCGGATGCCAGGTTTCCATCATCCGGTGCTCGGCGCGCTCGGTGGCGATGGTAAGACCGTAGAGCTGGCGCGACAGGCCGACGGCGAAGTCGCAGATGTCGATCATCTCCTGCACCTCGCCGAGGCCCTCGGACACGATCTTGCCGACTTCGAGCGAGACGAGGCGACCGAGCGCGGCCTTGCCGGCGCGCAGTTCCTCGCCGAACAGGCGCACGAGTTCGCCGCGCTGGGGCGCGGGCACCAGCCGCCAGGCAAGGAAGGCCTCATGGGCGGCGGCGATGGTCGCGGCGGTGCCGGCGGCGTCATCCTCGGCGACCCGGCCGATCTCGCTGCCGTCCACCGGCGAGCGCACCTTCAGGGTGCCGCCAGCAAAGCGCGCCTCGGCAACGCCGAGGTCGAGCAGCAGGCCACGGGTTTCGCGGGGGAGGTCGAGGTCGGAAAGGCTCATCGTCGTCATCCGGATCGTGCGGGGGCTGGTCAGGCCTTGGTACGTCACGCCGCGACGCGCGTCGAGCCCCGAGGGTCAGACGGACGCTGGCCGATCCGGAAATATGCATGCACATCTGCCGACAGAATGCGATCCTGCGCGCGTCTTGCCTGTCTCCTGCGCAGGCAGCCACCCTGCCACCGGCGCCGGATGCGACGTCGGCACCGGATGTCCGACGGATCGTGGCGCCCGAAGCCGGCTCAGGCTGTGGCTGCCGCCGCGTCCTTCATCTCGCCGGCGACCCGGCCATAGACCTCGAGCCAGGCATCCTCGATGTCGGTGGTCCAGCCGTCGCCGAGTGCGGCCGCGACCGTGTGGAGCAGGGCGGCGCCGACGAGATCATAATGCTCGTCACGCACTCCGTAGCCGACATGCCGGGCGCCAAGGCTCCGGATCGTCGGCCGCATCAGGTCGAAGTGGTGCAGGTTGTCGACCGCCGCCTCGATCATCTTCATCAACTTGATCTTCTGGCCGGACATGTCGTGCGGAAACAGGGGGCGCAGGGCGGGCGTCATCGAGAAGAGGTGCGCGTAGAACACATTGGCGACGACGCCGACCGACGGCTGGATCTCACGAAAGCTGTCCTGAACAAGCCGGATTTCTTCGGGAGTCATATGCCAACCTTTCGAAGATCGCTGTAGCAGGACGTCCGAAGGGCAGCATGTCAGCCATTTGTTTCAAATTCGTCCTATGTCTCCGGGAAAACTGTTTCGCCGGCCGCAACGAAAGAGGCCGCGCCTTCCATGGGAAGGGCGGCCCCGAAACGTGATCTCGCACCGGACGTGCGGCCGATCAGCCGAAGATCCAGAACAGGATGATGATCGGCAGCGGAATGCCGAGCAGGAGCATGATGATGGTACGCATGGGTGTCTTCCTCGATGAAGAATTTGCCACCGGCACTGGGCTCCGCCCGGCGGGTTGCGGAGTGATCAGACCGAGATGTGGGCGCGAAGCATCCAGATCGCCTTCTCGTGGGCACCGATGCGTTCGGTCAGAAGGTCGTGGGTGACGAAGTCGCGCATCTCCTCGGCGTCCTCGGCGGCGTCGCGGGCGCGGTTGGCACAGGCCTCATGGATGCCGGCCAGAAGTTCGAGCATGTCGTTGGCGGAGGCCTCCGGATCGACCGCCTCACCGGTCGGCGACAGCACGTGGCCCTGCTTCGACGGCACATGGAAGCCGAGGGCAAGAATCCGTTCGGCGATCACGTCGATGGCCCCGAACAGTTCGTTGTACTGCGTCTCCGTCAGCTCGTGGATCGACAGGAAGGCCGCGCTGCGCACGTTCCAGTGCACGATCTGCGTCTTGACCAGCAGGCTGTAGGTGTCCTCCAGCACGGCCGACAGGCTCTCGGCGATCTTTTCGCGATCGGACGGCTCGAGGCCGGTCTTGACGACATCCGTGCGACTGATCGGCGAGATATTGGCTGAACCCGATTTCATGGCGACGTCCTTTCCCGATGGTCGGAGCTGCGTGTCTTCCGGCTTAACGTGCCCGCGCCCGGAGGTTCCGGGGCAAGGGGCGCGAACTGGCGTTGCAGGACGGGGCGTAAGGACGGACAGGGATCGGGGCAAAGACGTCGGACATGTATGACAGCGCAGTGTCCGGCTGCTAGTCTTCCCGGATGCCGGGGCGGGGAGCGCCCGGCGGATCGACGTGGAGCGGCCGTTGGCGAAGGACACGAACGAGCAGGGCGAGCCCGACATCGACATCGGCACGGGCTCCGGCGCGCCGCGGGTCGGCGCCCTGACCCTCGAGCAGGCGATCGGCGCGAAGATCCGCCAGCAGCGCAAGCGGCTCGACATCACCGGCGCGGAGCTGGCCGCGGCGGCCAAGGTCTCGACCGGCATGATGTCGAAGATCGAGAACGGACAGATCTCGCCGTCGCTCTCGACGCTGAATGCCGTCGCCAAGGCCCTCAACGTGCCGCTGTCGGCGCTGTTTGCCGGCTACGAGGAACGGCGCGACTGCTCCTTCGTCAAGGCCGGCAGCGGCGTCAACATCGAGCGGCGCGGCACCAAGGCCGGCCATCACTACCAGATGCTCGGTCACTCGCTCGGCTCCGACATCGTGGTCGAGCCGTTCCTGATCACCCTGACCGAGGAGGCGCGGCCCTACGTCGCCTTCCAGCATGCCGGCGTGGAGATGATCTACATGCTCACCGGCCGCGTGGTCTATCGCCATGCCGACAAGACCTATCTTCTGGAGCCCGGCGACACGCTGTTCTTCGACGCCGCCGCCCCGCACGGGCCGGAGGAACTGCTCGAACTGCCGATGACCTATCTCTCGATCATCATCTACCCGAAGGAATAGGCCTCACTCGGCAGCCGCCGCGCGATCCGTCTCTTCGTCCGGTGGCCGATACGTCAGCACCGGCTGCCGGGCCGCGCGCGTCTCGTCGAGGCGGCGGCGCGGCGCGCGCGCGGGGGCCGCGCGGAAGCTTTCGGCCTCACCACCTTTCGCCCGTGTCACCAGATCGCGCAGCGTGTCGACGAAACGGTCGAGTTCGGCCCTCGATTCCGATTCCGTCGGCTCGATCAGCATGGCGCCGTGGACCACCAGCGGGAAATACATGGTCATCGGGTGATAGCCCTCGTCGATCATCGCCTTGGCAAAATCGAGGGTGCTGACCCCGGTGCCCTCCAGGAAACGGTCATCGAACAGCACCTCGTGCATCGCCGGCCGGTCCGGGAAGGAGAGGCTCATCACGTCCCTGAGGCGCGCCTTCAGGTAGTTGGCGTTGAGCACCGCGTCTTCGGACGCCTGCCGCAGCCCGTCGGCGCCGTGGGACAGCATGTAGGCGAGCGCCCGCACGAACATGCCCATCTGGCCGTGGAAGGCGGTGATGCGCCCGAAGGGCGTGGCGCTGCCGGCGGCCTGCTTGCGGGTCTCGACGAATTCCGCCGTCCCGTCCCCGGCAAAGCGCACGAAGGGCACGGGGGCGAAGGGCGCGAGCCGGTCGGACAGCACGACCGGCCCGGCGCCGGGGCCGCCGCCGCCATGGGGCGTCGAGAAGGTCTTGTGCAGGTTGATGTGCATGGCGTCGACGCCGAGGTCGCCCGGCCGCACCTTGCCGACGACGGCGTTGAAGTTGGCGCCGTCCGCGTAGAGATAGCGCCGGCGCCGTGCACGGCCGCCGCGATCTCGACGATGTCGCGCTCGAACAGGCCGCAGGTGTTGGGGTTGGTCAGCATCAGCGCGGCGACGTCGGGCGAGAGCTTCGCCTTGACGTCGGCGACATCCACCGTCCCGTCGGCGCGGGCCGGGATCGCGACCACCCTGTAGCCGAGGAGGGCGGCAGTCGCCGGATTGGTGCCATGGGCCGAATCCGGCACCAGCACGATCCCGCGTGTCTCGCCGCGGGCGGCCAGCGCCGCCTTGATCGCCATCATGCCGCAGGCTCGCCATGGGCCCCGGCCTTCGGGCTCATCGCCACCGACGCCATGCCGGTCATCTCCAGCAGCCAGCGGCCGCATTCGGCGACAAGGTCGATCGCGCCGGGAACGGTGGCGAGCGGCTGAAGCGGATGCACGTCGCAAAGCCGGGCAGCCGCGCCATCTTCTCGTTCAGCCGCGGATTGTGCTTCATCGTGCAGGAGCCGAGCGGATAGACGCCGAGGTCGATGGCGTAGTTCCGGCGCGACAGACGCACGTAGTGGCGCATCGTCTCCGGCTCCGACAGGCCGGGCAGGTCGAGCGGCGCCTTGCGCCGGTGGCGGCCGAGCCGCGGCGCGACGTCCAGTGGCGCTTCGATGTCGACGCCGGACACCTCGCACCGGCCAACCTCGAAGATCAGCCTTCCTCGATGTCGAGGGCGCGGTTTCCGGTGAAGGTCGCGGGGGCGGGGGCGGAGAGGGCGGCGGACGGGGACGTCGGGCGGCCCTGGGTGTTCATGGTCATGGAAACCTCGATCCTGATGCGGCTGCGGCGGGCACCATCCCTCCCCCTCGTGGGGAGGGTGGCGAGCGGAGCGAGCCGGGAGGGGACGGCCTCTCGATGGAAGGCGGTGGTCATGGTTCGCGCTGCTGACCCCTCCCGACCCGGCCTGCGGCCGGGCCACCCTCCCCACAAGGGGGAGGGATGGTTGCCAGACAGCGCCCGCCATCACCCCAGCACCTCCCGCAAGCCCGCCACGAACGCGTCCCGGTCCTCCTCCGTATTCACCTCGCTGGCCGCGACGACGAGCAGGTCGGAGAGCTGAGCGTGGCGGGGTTCGAGGCGGGAGACGGGGACGCCGGCCAGAATGCCCTTCGCGGCGAGAGCCTCGACGACCGCCGCGGCATTGCCGGGCAGGCGGAGCGTGAACTCGTTGAAGAATGTCTCGTTGAGCAGGGTCACCCCCGGCACCTCGATCAGCATCTCCGCCAGCCGCACGGCATTGGCGTGGTTGACCGCGGCCAGCCGCTCCAGCCCCGCGCCGCCGAGCAAAGTCAGGTGGACCGAGAAGGCGGTCGCGCAGAGGCCGGCGTTGGTGCAGATGTTCGAGGTCGCCTTGTCGCGGCGGATGTGCTGCTCGCGGGTCGAGAGCGTCAGCACGAAGCCGCGCCGGCCGTCGGCGTCCACCGTCTCGCCGCAGATCCGGCCCGGCATCTGCCGCAGGAACTTCTCCCGCGTCGCGAACAGGCCGACATAGGGGCCGCCGAAGGACAGCGGGTTGCCGAGCGACTGGCCTTCGCCGACGACGATGTCGGCGCCCTGCGCCCCCGGCGGCTCGATCGCGCCGAGCGCCACCACCTCGGTGAAGACGGCGATCAGCAGCGCGCCGCAGGCGTGGGCCTTGTCGGCGATCGGGGCGAGATCGACGAGGTGGCCGTAGAAGGACGGCGACTGCACGACCACGCAGGAGGTGGTGTCGTCGATGGCGGCGAGGATGTCTTCCGTGCCGGTTGGATCGGGCGGCAGGTCGGCGACCGTGGCGCCCGCCATGGTCGTCATCGTCCGCGTCACGCCGCGGTAGTGCGGATGAAGACCGCCGGAGACCACGGCCTTCGACCGCCGCGTCAGCCGGTGGGCCATCAGCACCGCCTCGGCCGTCGCGGTCGAGCCGTCATACATCGAGGCGTTGGCGACCTCCATGCCGGTGAGGCGGGCGACCTGGGTCTGGAACTCGAACAGCACCTGCAGCGTGCCCTGGGAGATTTCCGGCTGGTAGGGCGTGTAGGCGGTGAGGAATTCCGAGCGCTGGATCAGGTGATCGACGGTGGCCGGCACATGGTGGCGATGGGCGCCGGCGCCGAGGAAGAAGGGCACGCTGCCGGCGGTCATGTTCCTCGCGGCCATGCGTGACAGGAGCCGCTCGACCTCGATCTCGGATCGTCCGCGCGGCAGGGCGAGATCGCCCGCGAGCAGCTTGCCGGCCGGAACATCGGCGAAGAAGTCGTCGACCGAGGCGGCACCGGCGACCGCCAGCATCTGGCGGCGGTCGGCGTCGGTGAGGGGATGGTAGCGCATGGGCTCTCCGTGTCAGAGCGCGGCGACGAAGGCGTCGTAGGCGGCCCTGTCCATCAGGCCGTCCAGTTCGGACGGGTCGGACAGGGTGATCTTCACGAACCAGCCCTCGCCCTCCGGCGCGGCGTTGACCGTCTCGGGCGCGGTGGCGAGCGCCGCATTCACAGCGGCAACGGTTCCCGACACCGGCGCGAACACCTCGCTGGCGGCCTTGACCGATTCCACCACCGCCGCCTCGTCGCCCTTGGCCAGCGTGCGGCCGACATCGGGCAGTTCGACGAAGACGACGTCGCCGAGCTGGGCCTGGGCATAGTTGGTGATGCCGACGACGGCGGTCTCGCCCTCGACGGAAATCCATTCGTGATCCTCGGTGAAACAGACGGTCATCGCATCGATCCTGAAGACGGGGACGGGAGACGGGAAGGGTCAGGCGGGCCGGCGGACGAAGTTCGCGGGCACGAAGGGGAGGGGGACGATCTCGGCGGCAAGTTCCCGGCCGCGCACCATCAGCACGACCTTCGTGCCGGGGGCCGCGGAGGCGGCCGCGACGTAGCCCATCGCGATCGGCCCGCCGACGGTCGGGCCGAAGCCGCCGGAGGTGACGGTGCCAAGGTGTCGGCCGGAAAGGTCGCGGATTTCCGTGCCCTCGCGGGCGGGCTGGCGCCCCTCCGGCTTCAGGCCGACGCGGCGGCGAGCGGGGCCGTTGGCGATCTCGAACTGGATGCGCTCGGCGCCGGGAAAGCCGCCCTCCAGCCGGCGTCGCGGCTGGATCGACCAGGCAAGCCCGGCCTCGACCGGCGAGGTGGTCTCGTCGAGATCGTGGCCATAGAGGCAGAGCCCGGCTTCCAGACGCAACGAATCGCGGGCGCCGAGGCCGACGGGCAGCACCTCCGGCGCGGCGAGCAGCAGGCTCCAGAGATCGGCCGCGCGGGTGTCGTGGACGGAGATCTCGAAGCCGTCCTCGCCGGTGTAGCCGGAGCGGCTGGCGTGGGCGTCGAGGGTGCCGATCCGGATCGGCCCGGCGGTCATGAAGGTCCAGTCGGCGACGTCGGCGCCGAGGCGCACCAGCACATCCACCGCCTTCGGCCCCTGCAGGGCGAGCAGCGCGCGGTCGCGGGCGATGTCGAGGCGGATGTCGGCCGGCAGATGCCGGCGGATCAGGTCGAAGTCGTGATCCTTGCGGGCCGCGTTGACGACGAGCATCAGCGTGCCGTCGTCGTCCGGGTTGTGCGGCCGGTGGATCATCAGATCGTCCAGTGTGCCGCCGTCGGGCGACAGGAACTGGGAATAGCGCTGCGCGCCGGGGCGAAGGTGGAGAATGTCCGCCGGCACGAGGCTTTCGAGGAAGCGGGCGGTGCTGGCGTGGTCCGGGCCGACGAGAAACGCCTGGCCCATGTGCGAGACATCGAACAGGCCGGCGCTGGCGCGGGTGTGGAGGTGTTCGGCGAGGATGCCGGAATACTGTACCGGCATGTCGTAGCCGGCGAACGGCACCATGCGGGCGCCGAGCGCGCGATGGGCGGCGTTCAGCGGCGTGACGAGCGGCGGGGGAGCGTGGTCTGGAGTGTCGGCCATCATGCGTCCTGACGAAGCGTGATCTGCCCGACCCCGCGGCGGGATCGAGATCGACGCCCCCTCTGTCAGGAACCTGAGAGTTTCCCGGAAAGGCCTTGTGACCGGTCCGGTTACGCCTTCGGTGGGCCTCGCCTTGGACGACGAGGCCGCTTTCCAGAGTCTTGTCTTCGTCGGCGGTCCGTTTGCCTGAGAGTTTCCGGGGCGGTTGCTCCTTCGGCGCCGTCAGCGCGCACCCTTGAAGGGGGCGGCGGACGATCTCTCCCGCACGACGTATGATCGGGATCATCAATGAGATGATTGGTTTTGTCAATGACCGTCGCCGCGACCGCAAGGCGAAAACGGCAACGCCGGCGCCGCGGGAAGGCGGCACCGGCGTTGCGGAGCGTGCAGGATGACAGGGACAGAGACGTCAGGTGGCGCCTTCGTCAAAGCCGACCATGATCTCGATGTTGCCGCTGGTCTTCTCCGCGGGGACGACGATGCCGTCGACCACCTTGGTCCAGAGCGAATTGCCGGCGCCGCCCGACACGCCGGCCGCGACCGGGAATATCTGGGAGAAGAGAACCTCGTTGCCGTTGCGCACGACGGCAACGCGGAGCGGCAGGTTGACCGTGCCGGCGTCGCCCTTCGGGCCGACGATCAGGCGTCCGGCAAGGCCGACCTTGATCGTGGTGGCGCCGCTGGCGTCGGTGCGGCATTCGCGGGCGGTCTTGTTGATGTTCGCCTGGTAGCGCACGCCGGCGGGATCGGCCTCCATGCCGCGGGCGTGGAGCGTGTAGACCTGTGTGCCGTCGCGCACGCCGACCTGCGGGCAGACCGCGGTGGCGGCGAACTTCTGGCGAAGCTCGGCCTCTTCCTCCGGCGTGGGGGCGCCGGGAATGTAATTCTTCGCGCCCGAGCAGGCGGCAAGCCCGGCAAGGCCAAAAATGGCGAGCGTGCGTGAAATATTGGGACAGGACAGGAACATGCGCGTGACTCCTCCACGGCGCCTCTATAGCAGTCCGTCCGTCCGTTGGCGACAGGGCCGGCGGAGCGCAGCGCGGTCCTGCACAGCCGGGGCGCCGGCTCTTGACAGGCCGGCGCCAAACACCCCTATACCGGGCGAGGACAGATGGCCGGTCGAAGCGCGCCGCACTGTCCGCCTTGCGCCGCGCCCGATGCCGGTCGCCGCCGAACACCGAGGCCGACGTGATCACCGAGCCGACGAAGCTGCCGCTCACCGTTCATCTCTGCGCCCCGCGCGGGTTCTGTGCCGGTGTCGACCGCGCGATCCAGATCGTCGAGATCGCGCTCGACCGCTACGGGCCGCCGGTCTACGTGCGCCACGAGATCGTCCACAACCGCTACGTCGTCGAGGAACTGAAGCGCAAGGGCGCGGTCTTCGTCGAGGAACTGGACGAGATCCCGGCCGGCGAGAAGCCCGTGGTGTTTTCCGCGCACGGCGTGCCGAAGTCGGTGCCGGCAGACGCCGCGCGCCGCGAGATGTTCTTCCTCGACGCCACCTGTCCGCTGGTCTCCAAGGTTCACCGCGAGGCCGAGATCCATTTCAAGCGGGGCCGCCACATCCTGCTGGTGGGCCATGCCGGTCATCCGGAGGTGATCGGCACCATGGGCCAGCTGCCCGAGGGCGCCGTGACGCTGGTGGAGACGGAGGCGGACGCCGAGACCGTGCTGCCGCCCGACACGGACAATCTTGCCTGGATCACCCAGACGACCCTCTCGGTCGACGACACCCGCGCGATCGTTGCGGTTCTCACCCGCCGCTTTCCGCGGATCGTCGCCCCGCACAAGGACGACATCTGCTACGCGACCACCAACCGGCAGGACGCGGTGCGGGCCGTGGCGCCGCGGGTCGACGCGATGATCGTGGTCGGGGCGCCGAACTCGTCGAATTCGCAGCGCCTGCGCGAGGTGGCGTCGAGAGCCGGCTGCGAGCGCGCCTTCCTGATCCAGCGCGCCGCCGACATCGACTGGGAGGCGGTGGGCACCGTCTCTGCGGTCGGCATCACCGCCGGGGCCTCGGCGCCGGAAATCCTTGTCGAGGAGGTGATCGACGCCTTCGCCGCGCGCTATGCCGTGACGGTCGAGACCGTGCGCACCGCCGACGAAACCGTGTCCTTCAACCTGCCGCGCGAATTGCGCCTGCCCGCCGCACAGTAAGCCGCGGTCGGGTCCGGACGGATCATCGGGAAGGACGAGGGGACATGGCGGTCTACACCGAGGTGGCGGACGAGGAACTGGCGGCCTTCGTCGCCGGCTACGACATCGGCGGGCTCGTCTCCTTCAAGGGCATCGCGGAGGGCGTGGAGAATTCCAACTTCCTGCTGCGCACCGAGACCGGCAGCTTCATCCTTACGCTCTACGAAAAGCGGGTCCGCGAGAGCGACCTGCCCTTCTTCGTCGGCCTGATGGAGCACCTGGCCGCCGGCGGGCTGAACTGCCCGACGCCGGTGCGCGACCGCAACGGCGAAGCGCTCGGCCGTCTCGCAGGCCGTCCGGCCGCGATCGTGACCTTTCTCGACGGCATGTGGGTACGCCGGCCGAAGGTCGCCCATTGCGCGCAGGTCGGCGAGGCGCTGGCCGACCTGCATGCGGCGGGGGCGGACTTTTCGATCGTCCGCGACAACGCCCTGTCGGTCGGCGGCTGGCGTCCGCTCTTCGAGCTTTCCGCCGCCCGCGCCGACGAGGTGCTTCAGGGCCTCGGCGCCGAGATCGAGGCCGAGCTCGATCATCTCGAGCGGCACTGGCCGGGCGAACTGCCGAAGGGCGTGATCCACGCCGACCTGTTCCCCGACAACGTGTTCTTCCTCGGCGACCGGCTGTCGGGCCTGATCGACTTCTATTTCGCCTGCAACGATCTCTTTGCCTATGACCTCGCCATCTGCATCAACGCCTGGTGCTTCGAGCCGGACCGGCAGTTCAACGTCACCAAGCGCGGGCGATGATCGCCGGCTACCGCCGCCGCCGTGATCTGAGCGAGGCCGAACTTGCCGCCCTGCCGCTGCTCGCCCGCGGCTCGGCGCTGCGTTTCCTGCTGACGCGGCTCCACGACTGGCTGAGCGTGCCGCCCGGCGCGCTGGTGACGCCGAAGGATCCGCTGGAATACCTGCACAAGCTGCGCTTCCACCGCGGGGTGACGAGCGTCGCGGCCTACGCGTCGAAGCGGAGGACGTGCGGTCATGACCGACGAGGCGGAGCCGACGGTCGTGATCTACACGGACGGCGCCTGCTCGGGAAATCCCGGGCCGGGCGGGTGGGGCGCGATCCTCACCTTCGGCGACGTGGTGAAGGAACTCTGCGGCGGCGAGGCCGACACCACCAACAACCGCATGGAACTGATGGCCGCGATCGAGGCGCTGACGGCGCTGAAGCGGCCGTGCCGGGTCGAGATCCACACGGATTCGCAGTATGTGAAGGGCGGCATCTCCACCTGGATCCACAACTGGAAGCGCAACGGCTGGAAGACCGCCGACAAGAAGGCCGTGAAGAACGCCGATCTCTGGCAGCGGCTGGAGGACGCGCGCGGGCGCCATCAGGTCACCTGGCACTGGGTCAAGGGCCATGCCGGCCACGACATGAACGAGCGCGCCGACGAACTCGCCCGCGAGGGCATGCGGCCGTTCCACCGACGTCCGGGCCGCGGAGCCGCCCAATGACCGAGCTTCCCGTCGCCGCCGCCCTCGGACGGCCGGAGACCGTGGCGGCCCAGACCCGCGAGATCCTGATCGTCGCCAACCCGACGGCCGGCGGCTTCCGCGCCCGCCGGCTCAATCGCCTCGCCGCAGACCTGCGCGCCGCCGGTCTCGGCGTCGAGGTGCGGCTGACGACCCGGGCCGGCGACCTTGTCGAGATCGCCCGCACCTTGCCGCCGGAGATCGACACGCTGGTGATCGGCGGCGGCGACGGCTCGATCAACGAGGCGGTGAACGGCCTTGTGTCTCGCCCGCACCGTCCGCCCGCCCTTGCCGTGCTGCCCTTCGGTACCGCCAACGTGCTGGCCCGCGAACTGAACCTGCCGTTCCGGCCGGGGACGATCGCGCGCATGCTGATCCGGCGCCGGCTGGCGCCGCTGCACCTCGGCCAGATCGGCCTGCGCGCCTTCCTGCTGATGGCCTCGGCCGGCTTCGACGGCGCGGTGGTCCACGGCGTCGATCCGGTCCTGAAGCGCAGGATCGGCCCGCTTGCCTATGCGCTCGCCGCCATCCGGCTCGCGCTCGCCGGCACCGGCCGCGACGTGATCGTCAACGCCGACGGCGAGACCAGCGTCTGCCGGATCGCGGTGGTCACCACCGCCCGCTGCTATGGCGGACCGATGTCGATCACCCGTCACACCAGCGTCACCGATCCCGGCCTGCGGCTGGTGACGCTGGCCGATGACCGGCCGATGACGCTGCTGAAGGCGGCGGTGATGCTGGGGCTCGGTCGCCTCGACCGGCTGAAGGGCGTGGTCGACCGGGCGGTCGCCCGCGTGCGGCTCTCGGGCGAGGGCATCCTGATGCAGGTCGACGGCGACGCGATCCCGGTGAGCGAGGCGCCGATCGAGGCCCATCCGCGGGTGCTCAGCGTGATCGTGCCCTGAGGGCAATCAGGTGTTGCTCCACCCGCCATCGATGACGATCGCCTGACCGGTCATGAAGGCCGACTCGTCGCTGGCGAGATAGACGACGAGGTGGGCGATCTCCTCGGCGGTGCCGAGCCGGCCCATCGGCTGGCGGTTGACGAAGGCGGCGCGGGTGGTCTCGTAGTCGCCGAGCGCGCGCATCCGTCCCTCCAGCGAGGGGCTCTCGACCGTGCCCGGACAGACCGCGTTGAACCGCACGCCCCTTGCCACGAAGTCGGTCGCGAGCGCCTTGGTCATGCCGATCACGGCCGCCTTGCTAGCGCCGTAGACGAAGCGGTTCGGCGCGCCGATCACGCTCGAGGCGACCGAGGCCATGTTGATGACCGAGCCGCCGCCGTTGTCCAGCATGCCGGGCAGAAGGGCGCGGATCATCCGGTACATCGACTTGACGTTGAGATCGAAGGAGAAGTCCCAGGCCGCCTCGTCGCAGTCGAGCACGGTGCCGTGGTGGACGAAGCCGGCGCAGTTGAACAGGATGTCCGGCGCCTCGGCCTCGGCGGCAAGGGCGGCGACGGCGGCGCCGTCGGTCACGTCGAGGAGGCGGGTGGTCACGCCCGGCACGTCGGCAAGCGCGGCGAGCCGCTCGGCGTTGACGTCGGTCGCCAGCACGCGGGCGCCTTCGGCGGCGAAGGCCAGCACGGCGGTGCGGCCCATCCCCTGCGCGGCGGCAGTGACGATGGCGGTCTTGCCCTTCAGTCTGTCGGTCATCGCGTGTCCCGTCCGCGCCGGCGCTTCAGGGGGACATCGCGTCGCCCGGCCGGCGTCCTGTCGTGAGGGTGGCGCCGTCCCGCCGCGGGGGAGGGGACGGCGTTCCAGCGATACACGATGGACGGCACGGGACAAAAGAAGTTTTGCTCCCTGAGGAGTTCGGACGGGGGGCCGGTTCAGCCGGCGACGCGGTCGCTCGCCTCGGCCCGCGGCCAGGTCAGCAGCCGGCAGACGCAGTCCTCGTGCGGGGCGAGGCCCTCCAGCGCGATTTCCGCGGCGCGGTGGCCGATCCGGCCTTCCTCGGCCACCATCAGCACCGCGTCGGACTGGCCGACGAGGCCGGCGAGATGCGGTTCGCCGCCGGCGGCCGGACCCTTGATGATCACCGCGGCATAGCGGCCGCGCAGGCTCTCCAGCAGTTCCAGAAGCTCCGGCATTTCCAGCGGTGCGTGCACGGGCAGGCCCGATTCGGCCGAGCCGAACGGCAGCACCGTCAGCGGCCGGCCGGGGATCTCGACCAGCGCCTCGTCGAGGCTGACCACGCCGAGCAGCACGTCGAGCAGGCCGTCCCGCCCGCCGAGCGCGGAGGCCGCATCCGGCTCGGTCTCCAGAAGCACGGTCCGCAGGCCGGCGTCGGCGGCGGCGAAGGCGAGGGCGTCGGCAAGCTCCCGGTGGCCGCTGCGGCGGGTGGCCGCCGCGACAAGGACGACCTGGACCGGCACGTCGAGCGCGTCGGGATTCGCAAGCACGTCGACCCAGGGCTGAACCAGCGCGGCGAGCGGGGCAAGGTCGCCCATCTCGGGGCCGACGTTCGCGTCGGCAACCGGCGCAGGTTCGTCCTGCGGGGCCATGTCGTCCGCCGGCAGCGTGGCCGTCTCGTCGCCAAGGGAGGCGCGCAGGGCGTCGCGGCGCTTGCGGAAGCGCGTCTTCAGGCGCTCGGAGCGATCATTGACGGTGGCGTCCTCGTCGCTCGCCAGCGAGGCGGCAACGGCCGCCGCCGCGGCAGCGGAAATGGTGGTCGCCGCCACCGAGGAGGAGCCGGACGGGGTGATGGTCGGGGCTGGGGTGGCTTCGGCCGTGACCGGGGCCACTGGCGTCGCGGCCACGGGAGCCGGAGCGACGGGCGCGACCTGCGGCCGGCGCGGGGCGGCCTCGCCGGGCGTGCGGACGCGCACCGTGTCCGGTTTCGCGGCGGTCATCGATGCGGCGGCCGGGGCGAGGACGGGCGAGACGACCGGGGTGGCCGCGACGGCGGAGGGGGCGTCGCGAACCGCATCGGGGCCGGCGCATGCGTCTTGTCCGGGGCAGGCGACGTGGGAACACGGCGGCGCATCAGGCCGGCCGCCGACAGCGCCTCGCCGAGCAGCGCCGAGCCGAAGCCGGCGACGATGCCGAGCATGATGCCGGCGATGCCGAGGATGATCGGGCTGATCCGGGTGGACTTCAGCGGCGGGGTCGCCGGGGAGACGATGCGGGCTTCGGACTTCTGCAGCGAGGTCTGCTCGCTGGTCGCCTTGAAGCGGCCGAGGAATTCCTCGTAGAGGCGGCGGTTGGCTTCCGCCTCGCGCTCGAGCGCCCGGACCTTGACCGAGGCCTCGTCGGTGGTCGCGGCCTCCTGCTCCATCTGCTGGAGCCGGCTTTCGAGCGCGACGAGCTGTTCGCGCGCCGCCTTGGCGGAACGGTCGGCCTGGGCGATCTGGCGGTCAACCTCGACGCGGATCTGGGCCTCGTTGCTGGCCATCTGCACCTGCAGCGCCTGTAGCGTCGGGTGACGGTCGCCGTAGACCAGCCGGAGTTCCGCCATCTGGCGCCCGAGTTGCGAGTGCTGGATCCGCAGGTTCGACAGCACCGACGACGTCGCGCCCTCAGGGTTTTCCGACAGCGGGTCGCTGACGCTGATGCGCGACTGCTCGTAGCGGGCGCTCGCCTCCTCGGCCCGCGAGCGGGCCAGCGCCACCTGCTGCACGAGGTCGCCGAGTTCGCGCTCGCGCACGGTGATGTCGTTGCCGGCGTTGACGATGCCGTAGCGCGTGCGCGCCTCGGCCACGGCTGCTTCGGAACTGCGCACGGACTCGGCGAGGGCGGACAGGCGCGTGCGCAGCCAGTCGGCCGCATCCGACGCCGCGTCGACGCGGGTGCCGGACTGCTGGGCGATGAAGGTCTCGGCGATGGCGTTGGCGTAGCGGGCCGCCTTGTCGCGGTCGCGCGACGTGAAGGTGACCTCGACGACATAGGTGATGCCACGGCGCTCGATCTTCATCTGGTTGCGGAAGCGCGACAGCATGCCGAGGCGGGTCGCGCGCCGCCGAAGATCGAGCCGGAGTTGAATTCGGGATCGTCCGCGATGTTCAGCTGATCGAAGATCGGATTGAGGAAGCCGTCGGAGGTCGCGACCTGCACGAGGCTTTCAAGCGCCACGGCATCGTTGCCGATGCCCGGCAGCACGTCCTCGCTGAGGGTGATGCGCGGGGTGCGCGGATCGACGAGGATCAGCGCCGTCGCCGCATAGCGCACCGGCATCACGAAATAGGCCGCGGCGGCCAGCAGCAGGCCGAGAATGGCGAACTTCACCGCGCGGCCCCAGTAGACCGCGAAGAAGCGCAGGATGGCGACGGGGTCGATCAGCCCGACCGACGTCGTCGGTGCGGCGGCGGCGCCCGCGGGCGCTTCCGGCGTCTCCCAGTCGAATCCATCGTGACGGCGGCTCATCGATCGGTCCTTCTGACGACGCGAGGCGGCGCAACGGACTGAGGCGCGGATCGCTCGCGGCATGCGACAGGTCCGGAGAGGGCGACGCCATCCCCGACACGAGGTCAGTCAACCATGGGGACGTTTAAGATTTCGTTAGCCATAACGGGCCACTAGCCCGCCCGGTTACACCGCGTGTTAAACGGCGAGCCTGTAGCCTGCCGCTCTCGCAGGGCAGACCAGGCGCGCCTTCCGGCCGCCCGCCACGCCTGCGACACCCCCGCATCCGGCCCGAAGGCCGCGTGGGCCGCAGGAGGGATCGTGACCGTCGCCAGCACCGCACGGGTCAGTACCGCGCAGGATACCCGGGAAGACGCCGGCCGGACCGGAGGGCAGACCTTCGTCTGGCTCGGCCGCTACGCGGTTCACGGCGTGCTGTCGCTCGCCGTCGCCTTCTTCCTCACCGCGCTGCCGGTGGTCGCCAGCGAGATCCACAAGGGCCTCGCGGTCGGCGCCGCCGTGCTGGCGGCGCTGCTGGTGGCGAATTTCGCGCCGAAGGTGATTCCCGTCGTCATCATCGTCTCGGTGCTGTTCCAGAATCTCTTCGTGGCGCTGGTCTCGCCCTACATCACCAGTTCCGCCGACTTCAACTTCGTGCGCGGCTTCAACTTCCTGACGCTCGTCGTGTTCTTCCTGTTCTTCTGGTTCGAGGTGCTGCTGCGGCGCCACGCCTATTCGACGCCGTTCATGCGCTACTTCTACGCCAGCACCGTGGTTCTGCTGATCGTCGGGCTCTATTTCGCCTATGGATGGTGAAGAGCCCGCAGGGCGCGATCATCTACCTGCGCAACATCGCGTTGCCGCTGATGCTGTTCCAGGTGTGCCTCACGGTGGCCTACGCGCACCGGCCGAACGTGACCACGTCGCTGATCTTTCTCGCCACGCTCGTGATGCTGCTCGGCTATTTCGAGTTCCTGTTCCGCGACGAGTGGTTCCGCCTGACCAATTCCCACGCCTACTGGTGGCTGAACTCCACCGACGCGCGCGAGGCCGGCCTCTATTTCCGCATCGCCCAGATCCACCGGCAGGTGATGACCGACGTGCTCGACGCGTTCCGGGTCACGCTGTTCAACACGGCGCTGCTGAGCGATCTCGATCTCACGGTGCTGCGCGTCAACGGGCCGAACTTCCACTCGATCAGCTTCGCCTATGCGATCAGCTTCCTCGCGCTGTTCCTGTTCTCCTGCCGGCGCTTCGTGCTGTTCGCGCTGATCCTGCCGATCCTGGTCTTCACCAGCGCCAAGGGCGCGCTGATCGTGCTGCTGCTGGCGACATCGATGACGCTGGCGAGCACCGTGTTCCAGGGGCGGATCGTGCTCGCCGGCTTCGTCGGGCTGATGTGCCTCTACATCCCCTTCGTGATCATCAGCGGCCTTCGCGTCGGCGACTATCACGTGCTCGGCCTGATCGGCGGCGTGAAGGGGTTCCTCGCCAATCCGATCGGCCACGGTCTCGGCTCGGGCGGCAATCTTGCCACCAACTTCGGCGAACTCGACTGGGAAAACGCCCAGAAGAGCGGCGAGACCGAGGCGGCGGTGGAAAGCGCGGTCGGCGTGCTGCTCTACCAGATGGGCGTCGCGGCCTTCATCGTCCTCGGCTTCTACTACTGGGTCGGCTTCACGGTCTGGCGGCTGTTCGACCGCCTGCGGCACCCGCAGTTCTGCGTCGCCGCTTACGGACTGTTTGCCATCCTCGTGAACGGTTTGTTTCAGGAGGAGGCACTATTTTCACCTTTGTCGCTGGGGCTGATGCTCGCCTTCGCGGCGCTGGCCATCGGGTCGGCGGCGCGGACGGGGGTGCTCGACCCACCCGCCGTCCCGACCCTCGCCCCGGAGGCAGCCGGACGGTTGCAGCCGCTCGGCGATCCAGGCGGGCGACCATGACGCCCGCATCCGGGCCGGACTTTCAGCGCGACGACACGACAGGGATGTCCGATGAGTGACGACGGCCAGACGATCCGCGGCGATGCCGCCGCCGGCTTCGAGACCGCGCCCACCCGCGAGAGCCTCGTCGCCCGCCTTGTTGCGAAGATCCGCGGCTTCACGGCAAACCGGTCCAATCACGCGATCTTCGGCACCATGCTCCTGAAGGTCGCGAGCGCGGCCTCGTCCTTCCTGCTGTTCTCGCTGGCCGCACGGGCCATGGGCGAGGTCGAGTTCGGGCGATTTGCCATCTGGTTCTCGCTGGTCTCGCTCGCCTCGGTGGTCGCCGTCTTCGGGCAGGAACTGCTGATCGTCCGGGCCTGGAACGAATATCTGGCGCAGAAGGCCGAGGGCCTTGCCAAGGGCGCGCTGGTGTTCGGCTTTGCCGTCACCATCGGCCTGTCCATCCCGGTCGGCCTTGCGATCTTCGGCTACGAGATGTGGGCCGAGGGCGACGTTGCGATGGCGGTCGGGCTCGGGGTCTTCCTGCTTCTCCACACGCTGCTGCTCTACACGACCCATGCCTCGCGGGCGATCGTCAACATCTTCGTCGGCGACGCCCACCGCGAGATCACCTGGCGGCTGGTGGTCGTCGTCGTGCTGATCGCGGCGATGGTGATGTCGGTTGCGGTCACGGCGTCGGACTTCTTCCTCGTCGCCGCCGGCGGCATCGCCCTGTCGGTCACGATCCAGCTTCTGGCGATCCGCCGGCATGTCCCGCAGGCCGTTCGCGCCGCCCGCATCGCCTACGACACGGCCAACTGGGTGCCGCGCTCGTGGAAGATGTGGCTGTCGGCGATCATGGAATCGATCAACCAGTATGCCGAGGTGATCATCATCGGCCTGCTGATCGACCCGGTCGCGGCCGGCGCCTATTTCGTCGCCGCGCGCCTTGCCAACAGCTTCGCCATGGCGGCCGACGGCATCAACACCTTCGGCACGCGCCATATCCCCCGGCTCTACTTCGGGCGCGAGACCGCGGAACTCGGCCGGGTGATGCGCTCGATGGCGCTGTTCACGGCGCTGATCGTGGTGACGGGGCTTGTGGCGGTGCTGATCGGCGGCAAGCTGATGCTCTGGATCTTCGGCGCCGAATACATGGACCAGTATCCGATCCTGCTGATCCTCTCGATCGGCACGGCCGCGGTCGCGGCCGCAGGCCCCGCCCCGTCGATCCTGCTTCTGACCGGCCATGAGGGCCGCTACCTCGGCGTGATCGCGGGCAGCGTCGCCATGCGCTGCGCGGGCTTCTTCCTGCTGATCCCGCTGCTCGGCGTGACCGGCGCGGCGATCTCCACCGCGGTCTCCTTCGTGGCGATGACCATGGTGCTCAATTTCGAATGCCGCCGGCTGACCGGGCTCGACCCGTCCGTGCGGCAACTGTTCAAGGCGGAGGCATCGGCGCAGACCGTGCCGCCCGCAGACGCGGAAAGGTCGCCGACATGACCACATCTGGCAACGAGCGTGCCGTGGCCGGACGGCCGAAGGTGATGCTGGTGCAGACCCAGGCCGAGAATGCCGGGGCGCAGGAGATCGCACGCCTGCTCGGTCTTGGCCTCGAGGCCCGTGGCTACGAGGTCCACCAGCTGTTCTTCTATCGTCGCACCGACGGCTTCGACGACACGCCCAACACCCACTTCTGCTGCTGCCACCGCCCGGGCACGCCGCTCGCCTTCGGCAAGTTCCTCGTCACGCTCTGGCGCGAGATCCGCAAGGTGAAGCCGGACGTGGTGATGACCTTCCAGCATTACGGCAACTTCTTCGGCGTGCCGGCCGCCCATCTTGCCGGCGTGCCGCATGTGATCGCCAACCAGAATTCGGCGCCGGAGATGATGAACCGGCTGCTGCGCGCCGCCGACAGGCTGATGGGGTCGATCGGCCTCTACCACGCCAATGTGGTCAACTCGACCGACACCGAGCGCGAGTTCGCCGGCCATCCGGCCGCCTATCGCCGCCGCCTCGTCCATGTCGACCACGGCTTCCAGAACAAGGCCGCGTCGCTGACGAAGACCGAGGCGCGCAGCCTGTTCGGCCTGCCGCAGGACGTTCCGCTCGCCGGCACGGTGGCGCGGCTCAACCCGATGAAGAATCTCGAGGTGCCGATCCGGGCGCTCGGCCTGATGCCCGGCGTGCATCTGGCGCTGGCCGGGCAGGGGCCGGACCGCGATCGCCTCGAGGCGATCGTGGCCGAGACCTCTGTCGGCGACCGGGTCCATTTCGTCGGCGAACTGCCGTCCGTGAAGGTCGGCGAGTTTCTCGCCGCCCTCGACGTCTTCGCCTTTCCCTCGCTCGCCGAGACCTTCGGCCTCGCCGGCGCGAGGCGGCGCAGGCCGGCGTGCCGGTCGTCGCCAACGGCCTGCCCGTGCTGAGGGAGGTGCTGTCGGTGGACGGCGCGCCCTGCGCGGAATTCGTCGACGCAACCGACGTCGCGGCCTTCGCCGCGGCGATGACCCGCGTGCTGACGGATCCGGCGCTGGCGACGACGCTGTCGGCCACCGGACGGCAGCTCGAGAAGAAATACTCGCTCGACGCCATGGTCGAGGGCTACGTGAAGATCATGCGCGATCTCGACGTTGCATCGCCCGCCGGCTCCGGCGGCATGACCACCGTTCCGGCATGATCGTTCTCCTGCGCTGTCCTGCGCCGCAACTCCGGCGCTGGACCGGGCGCCTCGCCGCGCGCCTTGCCGCGCTGCCCGGCGTTGCGGTCGAACTCGACCCGTCCGGTGCCGCCGCCGGGACGGGACGCAGCACGGCGCTGCTGATCGAGCTGGAGCGCCTGTTGCTGCGCCGCCTGCGTCCCGGCGCCGCCGATCCGATGACGCCCGCCGACCTCGCCCTGCCACCGGCGGGGAGCACCGCCGAGGTCGTCATCGATCTCGCCGCCGACGCGCTGGAGGGCGCGGCGCAACCAGGCACGCTGCGGCTGGCGGTGCTCTATGACGGTGTCGCTGGCGAGGAGGCACTGCTGGCCGCCGTTCTCTCCGGGCGCCTGCCGATCGTCGAGGTCGTGGACGTGGCGACCGGCGATGTCCTCGGCCGGGCCAATCCCTCACCCGAAACCGCCGGTGGCCTCTCCGGCGGCATCGACGCGGTGTCGGCCCGGCTCGTCACGCTTCTGGAAAAGCTCGTCGGGCTGCATCGGCAAGGCCGGCGCCCGACGCCGCTGCCGTCCCTGGCGCCGAGGTCCTTTGCCCCGCGCAGTCCTTATGCCTTCGAGGCCAGGCTGCTGGCGGCGAGCGCCATCCGCGAGATCTACCGCCTCTGCTGCCACGCCCCGCACTGGCGCGTCGGCTGGCGGATGAATGACGGCGACGGCGTGATGGAACGCGGCGATCTCTCCGGCCCGCGCTGGAACGTGCTGCCCGATCCCGGCCACCGCTTCTACGCCGATCCCGTGCCGGTCACCTGGCAGGGGCGCAGCGTGCTGTTCGTCGAGGATCTCGACCACCATGTCGGCAAGGGCATCATCTCGGCGATCGAGATCGGCCCGGACGGACCGGTCGGCGCGATGAGGCCGGTGCTGGAAGATCCCTGGCACCTCTCCTTTCCCTTCCTGATCGCGCACGGCGGCGCGCTCTACATGATCCCGGAGACGGGCGGCAACCGCGACGTCGCACTCTATCGCTGCGTGTCCTTCCCCGACCGCTGGGAGCGCTGTGCGGTGCTGCTCTCGGGGCTGGTCGCAGCCGACGTCACCATCATCCCCCACGAGGGGCGGATGTGGATGTTCGCGGCGACCTACGACGATGGCGGCGGCTGGTCCGACTGCCTGTCGATCTGGCATGCGCCCGATCTGTTCGGCCCGTGGACGCCGCTTGCCGAAAACCCCGTGCTGATCGATCGCGACAGCGCGCGGCCCGCGGGCAACATGGTGATCCGCGACGGGCGGCTCTGGCGGCCGGTCCAGGATTGCAGCGGCGGCTACGGCTCCGCGCTCGGCCTTGCCGAGGTGACCCGGCTGGATCCGGAGGGATTTGCGCAGGAGGTCCGCCACATCGTGCGCCCGGGACCGCGCTGGCCGGGCCGCAAGCTCCACACGCTGAACCGCGCCGGCCGGCTGGAGGTCATCGACGGCACGACCATCCGCCCGAAGCTTCCGGCGCTGGCGAAGCTGGTCGATGCGCGGCGGGAGCCGGGGGCGTAGTCTTTCCGATCCTTCCGCGGCCGATTTCCAACGCAGAAATGACGAAAGCCCCGGCGGTGAAGGTCACCGCCGGGGCTTTGTCGTTGTCGGGTCATGCAGCAAGGCACGGGCAGCGCCGTGCCTGGAGTCCTTACCGCCCGTCGATCCGGTTCGAAAGGCGGCGGCCGGCGTCGATCATCGGCTTTTCCAGGAAGCGCCAGGCAAGGGCGCTGGCCACCAGCACGGCGAGGGTCGTGACGATCGCGAGGCTCAGGGCGAAGAGATCGCTGTGAGCGGCGAGCAGGTCGGCGCCGAACAGCAGCACCAAGCCGGCGGCGACCGTGAACAGCATCGGGAAGTGGATGAGGTAGATGCCGTAGGAGAGATCGCCGAGGATCTTCAGCGGCCGGGTGGTCGCCAGCTTCGGCGCGGCCTCCAGCAGGAGCACGATCAGCGCCATCGACACGGCCATCTCGAAGAGGTTGGTCACCGGGTCGGCGTGGCCGGAGTAGGTGTAGCCGGCCGCATCCATCAGCGCCCGCCCGTTCATCAGCACGAAGAACAGGCCGACCGAGGCAACCAGCGAGACCGACGCGGGGAGGCGGGCAAGCTGCGGGCGCAGCTGCAGGGCGACATGCAGCGCAAGGATGCCGACCGCGAAGTTCACCATGAAGGCCGGCCAGCGGTAGAGGAACAGGTGGGTTTCGGGCAGCAGCGGCATCGCGAAGGAGACGACCAGCAGGCCGGCGGAGAGAACCGCGGCGCGCGTCAGGTCGCGGGCGTAGAGCACGAAGAAGGGCAGCAGCGCCGAGGCGATCAGTTCGACGAAGATCGACCAGGTCGGCGGGTTGGCCTTGTCGATCAGCCCGAGGAAGCTCGCGACGATCTTGAACGGTCCGACCGGCTCGCTGTAGTGGCCGAAGAAGCTCGGCTCGAACAGGGCGCCGTTCACATGCGGATGGATCAGGAAGCATAGCCGAAGCCGAAGGCGGTGGTGGCGATCAGCAGCGGATAGAGCCGGAACAGCCGGCGCACGCCGTAGGCGGCGAAGGCCGGGATCGAGGGGGCAAAGCGCTTCAGCGAGATCGCCAGCACCGCGCCGCTGAGCACGTAGAACAGCGCCACCGCCGCGCCGCCGCCGCTCATGAAACCGAGCGGCAGGAGCGTCGGGCTTGCGACCGCAAGGAGGGCGAGCACATGGCTCCAGACCACCGCCAGCGCGGCGACCCCGCGCACGCCGTGCAGCGGCGCCGAGAACGGCCGGTCGAAGGCGGCCGGGACGGCGGCGGGCACGACGGTCGTCTCCATCGGCTCGGCCGACACATAGTCGCGGGGATTGAAGCGGACGTCCTCGATGGTCATGGCGTCGGGTCCGTGGATCACTTGTGAAGGAGGCGGCGGATCCGGCGATTGAGGTCCGGATGCTGCTCGAGGAACTGGCGGCCGCGGCGGCGGATCTTCGCCTCGAAGGCGAGCAGGAAGCCGCGCAGCGTCAGCGCCTGCTGGTATTCCGACAGTTCAAGGCCGGTGCCGCCGAAGCGGGTCTTGTAGCTGTGGGCGCCGACGCCGATGTCGAACACGTCGAGGCCGGCGTTCTTCCAGTATTCCTGGGTCGCCACCATGTTGCACAGGCCGGGCGAATAGCGCCGGAAGCTGTCGCAACCCATGGCGGTGATGATGCCGTTGAAGCGGCCGCGATGGACGTAGCCGAGGAAGGTCGCGATATACTGGCCGTCGTATTTCGTGGCGGTGACGCTGGTGCGTCCGTCCGCGGCGCCGGCCATGGCGAGTTCCTTGAAGAAGCCGCCGATCGCCGGATGGTCGAGATTGCTGTGCTGGCCGAGTTCGGCGCAGCGGTCATGGCGCTGGGCGATCATCACGTCGATGATCTTCGAGATCTCGTCCGGATCGGTGACGACCTCGAAGGCATAGTCGCCTTCGCGCTTCATCTTGCGGATCTTGCCGGCCGCGTCCTTGTAGGCGCTGGACTTCGTGATGTCCGTGCCCGCCATCGGCACGACGGCGGTGGTGACGCCCATCTCGGCCACCCCCGGCAGCAGGACGAAGGGATTGGGCAACGGGCCGATCTGCGGCGGCATCTTCTTCATCCGCACCACATCCGCGCGGGGCAGGGCGGCCAGGATGCGCTGCCACAGCGCGATCGCGCCGGCCACATCGAACTGGGCGGCGGGACCGAGCAGCGGCGCCGCATAGTCGCAAAGGTCGAGGTCGGCGAGTTCCAGGACCGTCACGCCCTGCCGGCGCAGGCGCACGAAAGGCGCGATCACCTGCGGGCGCCCGTGGGCATCGCAGGCGACCACGACCGCCGGCGTTGCACCGCTGGCGGGCGCAACAACCTTCAGGAACCGCTCCATGAAGAAGCGGCTCTGGAACACCGTCAGATGGCCGTAGGACTCGATCTGGTCCCAGGCGACCCAGAGTTCGGCGTCGTCCGCGCGGTCGAAGACGCGCATGTTGAGCGTCGCCGGGTCCATCGTGCCCGCCGCGGTCGATCGTTCGGTCAGCAGGGTCTCCGTCCAGTCCACGGCCGGACGGGAGTCCGGCATCGCGTCGTTGCTCAGCATGTCGTTCCCCGCTCGTGATACCGGCGGCCGCCCTGCAGTGACGTCCGCCAGATGTGGGCCGCCGCACCCCCTGCGTGCGGCCGATGAGGTGTCGTCCGGGGCAGCGGTCCCCACCGCGTCCCGGACACGTCGGTCACTTGTCCGCGTCCACCGTCTGCGGGATCGAACCCGGATCGAGCAGCGCACGCATGACGAGATCGTCCGGAAGCCCGGTGCCCGGATCGAGCAGGCCGAAGCCGTCGGCATAATCCCAGTGGGTCCAGGCGGCGCAGCCGCGCGCCTCCGCGGCGGTCACCACGGCGGCCAGCCAGCGGGCCCGGTCGTCCGGGGCCGCCTCGAAGCGCAGCACGCCGAATTCGTTGAGGATCACCGCGCGCCGGTTGGTGTCGCTCCAGGTGCGCAGCGCATCGAACAGCCGGTCGGCGGACTGGGCATTCCAGTCGCGCGCCAGCGCGCTGTCGAGCACGGCGGCGCTGCTGGCGCGGCCTTCGGCGCGCAGGTCCACGATCATCTGGCGGATCTTCGGATCGAGCCGGCGGGCCGGGAAGGGAACGCCCTTGAGATGGGTCAGCGGATCGGCGTCGGTCGACCAGGTGAGGCCCTGATGGGTGAAGACCATCGGATCGTAGAAGTGGACCGCGTAGACGATGTTCGGGTCGTCGAACGGCGTCATGCCGAGCAGCACTTCGGGACGCTGCGGCCCATAGGGCTGGGCGATCAGCGTGGTTTCGGGAAGCAGCGCGCGCAGGTGGGCGAGGAAGCGCGGCAGATGCTCCGCCCAGACGTCCTGCGTGGTGACGGGCTCGTTGAGCACCTCGGCGAAGACGCGGTCCTTCGGATAGCCGGCGACGACCGCGGCCATGCGCGTCCAGGCATCCTCCACCGCCAGCGCGCCGGCTTCGGAGTCATCCCGATAGAGTTCGGCGAAGTGACTGCCGGGGTGCAGGTCGACGGAGACGGCGAAGCCCTCGTCGAGCAGCAGGTCCAGCGCCGCGCGCAGATGCGTCAGGTGCCGGGTGATCGTGCCCTCGTCGGAAAATTTCGCCATCACCAGTTCGCCCGTCACCGGCAGGCGGATGTGGGTCATGCCGAGAATGCGCAGATGGCGCAGCACGCTGCGCTCCGGCGGAATGCCGTCGGGCCGGTCGAGCCAGCCGGGAAGATTGAAGCCGCGTGCCAGTGCGCCGAGCCGCTCCGGCGCGACCCCGAGGTCGCGGTCGGTCAGGCAGCCCGGAAACGCGCCCGCCGCCATGCCCGGGGACGTGCCGGCAAGCAGGCCGGCAAGCGCGAGCGCGGCAAGGCGCATCGCGAGGGCAGGGCGTCGGATCGTCGGTACGCGGAAAGCCATCCTCACCTCGAACTTGTCAGCAGCAGCCACAGGGCATGCGGGTTGGTGGTAAGATAGCGCTTGCCCAGCCGCCGCGGCTCCAGGATGGCGCGGTAGAGCCATTCGAGGCCGAGCGACTGCATGATCTTCGGCGCGCGGCTCTTGGCGCCGGAGAGGAAGTCGAACAGCCCGCCCGAGGTCTTGACCAGGCCGACCCCGGTCAGCCGGTCGCGGTTGCGCGAGATGAAGCGCTGCTCCAGCGGCACGCCGAAGCCGATCCAGAGGATGTCCGGCCGGGCGGCATTGATCGCGGCGACGACGGCGTCTTCCTCGTCCTTCTTGAAGTAGCCGTCGCGGGCGCCGACAATCTCGAGGCGCGGATAGAGCGCGCGCATGTTTTCTTCAGCTTTCCTTGCCACCTCGGGCGAGCCGCCGATGAAGTAGAAGCGGGCGCCGGTCAGTTCGGCGAGCCGGGCCACGTCGTGGACGAGGTCCGTGGTGGCCGCGCGTTCCGGGATCGGCTTGGCGCATTTGAAGCGCGAGATCGCGACCATCGGGTTGCCGTCGGCGTGGATCAGGTCGGCCTCGTCGAACAGGGCGCGGATCTCCGGATCGGTGGCGCAGTTGGAGATCACCTGACCGTTGGCGGAGGTCACGTAGATCGGCGGCAGGCCCTTGCCGCGCCGCTCCATGGCCCATTCGATCATCAACGCAGCGGAGCGGGCACGATCGATCACCGCGATCGGGAGCCCGCCGAGCAGGCTCGTCTCGACCAGCTCGGGACCCGTGACGCCAGCGCGCAGGCGCTCGTCCGTGCCGACCGCCGGGGTCAATGACTGGATCGCATATTTGACCGTCATCGTTCTCATCACGCCT
>NZ_MCRJ01000021.1 GCF_001720135.1 Methylobrevis pamukkalensis | reverse complement strand
GGCGAGCGCGGCTGGATCGCCGACCTGCTCCGCCGCGCCTCCGGCGCCGACGACGACGCGCCCGCCCCCGCGCGGGAGACGTCGGATGCCCAGCGCAGCCCGGCGCATATGGTGGAATCGCTGAACTCGCTGTCGGTGGACATCGCCCGGGCGATCGACAACGCCACCTTCACCGACCTCTGGCACCGCTACCGCAAGGGCGAGACCAGCGTGTTCACCCGCCGGCTCTACACCCTGCAGGGCCAGCAGACCTTCGACGAGATCCGCCGCAAGTATCAGCGCGATCCGGAGTTCCGCACCGCGGTCGACCGCTACATCGCCTACTTCAAGTCGCTGCTGGACGATGCCGGCGCGAGGATGACGAGGGCGCGGCGGTCCAGACCTACCTCAACTCCGACACGGGCAAGGTCTACACCATGCTCGCCCACGCCAGCGGCAAGCTCGGGTGAGGACGGGCGAGAGAGGCCGGTGAACCCCGGCCTCGCTCTTCCCCTTGGCGGCCGACACTTCGGGTGGCAACGGACGATATGCAAAAGGCCGCGGCATCGATGGATGTCGCGGCCTTTTGCATGGGAGCAGGGTCCACAGGATGTCAGACGCCTCGGACGTCAAAGGAACGCGCCTCGAACAGCAGAACGCACGATCGGGGCAAAGCCCCTCCACCGTCATTGCCGGGCCTTGACCCGGCAACCCAATGGCCTCTCCGCGGGGAGTGCCATCCGGTTGATGCGACGGGTACGTCCATCAGAGGGCGGGGGATGACGTGCTGCCATTGGGTCGCCGGGTCAAGCCCGGCGAAGACGGTGGAGGGGCAGAAGACGGTAGAGAGGCAGAGGTCGCGGATGATCCGCAGTCCGGAGGGATCCGCTCCAGAAATCATCGATGGATCTCGCCAACGGGCTTTTGGGAAGCTTCCCCGCGGCAAGGCCGGGACTGACGCGGTTGCAACAACACCGCGCCACCCCTCCCCCTCAGATCACCCCGACGGTCCAGACCACCACTTCGCGGATCGCCTGCGAGGCGGCGCTGTCGAAGGCGGTGACGACCGAGGCGGCGGCGTCGTTGGCGGCGGGGGCGCGGACGGTGAACACCCTCGTGGCCACCACCTTGCCCGACGTGTCGTCGAGCAGCTTGACGCCGAGGATGACGCTGGCCGCCGGCGACGGCTCGACCTCGAAGGCAAAATCGCGAATGTCGACCACCACCTGATAGTCGATGGCGAGACTCTCGCCCGGCCTGCCCACCGCCTTCGCCCGGCCGCTGTCCTCGAAGGCGCGCACCAGCTTGACCTGCAGCAGCTCGGGCAGCTCGTCGCTCCACTGCACGTCCGGGAAATAGGAAATCTCGGTGGCGGTCGGGTTGACGACGATGCGCTGGGTGTCGATCGCCTGGATCGCCGCCGGCTTCGGGATCAGCAGCTGCGCGGCCGTGCGCTTGCCCGGCGGCAGGCCGGCAAAGTCGATGCGGGTGCCGAGATCGTAGATCGCCGGCGCCTTGGACGAGCCGCCGATCACCGTGGAACAGCCGGCCACGAGCAGGCTCAGCGCCATGACCGAACCCAGCCGCCGCAGGCCCCCGTCGAAACGGGCCCCGGCGAAACGGGCATGGCCGCAACGAACCTCGCCGGACCCGGCCCTGCCGGCCGGCGCGATCCGCCTGCCCGCTCTGCGTTCACCCATCGACAACCACCTGTTCTGTCAGAAATCCGCGAAGTCTTGCGGCATGTTAACCGTGCGCCGCGGCCGTGACCATCGCGCGAAGGCCACAGTCGCCGCTTTTCGCGCGCGGGCGCTCAGCGGCGCTTCGGCGCATATTCCGGCACGCCGTCGGAGCCGAAGATGAACTGCTGCGGATCGCGTTCGACACTGCCGAGCACCCGGTTGAGCCGCGCCAGCGCATTCTGGCCGTCTATCGCCAGCTGGGTCAGACTGCCGAGGCCGCGGTCGGAGAATTTCGCGACATTGCTGGTGATCGGGCCGATCTGCCGGTTCAGCGTGTCGGCCACCTGCCGGATCGAGGCGGCCGCCGCCGTCGCCTCGGCGACCAGCCCCTGCCCGTCGCCTTCCACATAGCCGTTGACCTTCACGAGGATGCCGTCGGCGCGGGTGGCAAGGCCGTTGAGCTGTTCGGACAGCTGGCGCGCATTGGTGATCACGGCGTCGACGTCGCCCTGGCGGCGGTCGACGGTGTTGCCAAGCTCGCGCAGGCTGGTGGAGGCCGATTTCACGTCGGCAAGGATCGCGTCGATCTCGTCGCCGCTGCCGGCGAGCTTGGCCGTGAAGGCGTTGACGTCGGCCATCGAGCGGCGCACCCGGTCGGGCTCCACCGCGCTCGCCACCGCGCCGAACTGCTCCATCGCGTCCTTGGCGGTGGCGACGATCGGCCCGACGCCGACGGAGGCGTCGGCCAGCGCGCGGGTCGCCGTGTCGATCTGATCGACGATGCTGCCGACCTTGCCCGGATCGACCGCCGCGATCAGCCGCGAGGTGTCGGCGCTCAGCGTGCCGATCCGGTCGCTGGACGAGCGCACGCTTTCCAGAAGCGCCGCCACCTCCTCGGGGTTGACCGCCTTCACCACCGTGTCGGCACTGGCCAGCAGGCTGTCGAGCCGCTTGGCCGCCGCGGTCACGCCGCTGACGGCGTCGGTGATGTCCTTGGGGTTGATGCCCTCGGCGATGCTGGTCGCCTGCGCCATCACGCTGTCGAGCCGTTCGGTGGTCGAATCGAGATTGGCGAGGATCGAGGTCACTTCGGCCGGGTCGATCGCGTTCAGGATCTCTTCGAGGCGCACGGCCGAGCCGCGCAGGTTGACCGATACCTCGCCGATCGCCTTCGACATCTCCGACACGTTGGCGAGCAGGCCGCCGATGCCTTCGGAATTGTCGGACAGCGCCTTGGAGAAGGTCTCGATATTGTCCACCGTGCGGCCGAAGGCCGGGCCGTTGTCGGAGATGAAGTCGTCGATCGCCGCCATGGCGCTGTCGGCGCGCAAGAGCACGTTGCGGGCGCTCTCGACGATGTCCTGGAAGGGCGAGATGTCGGCCTGGATCGTCGGCAGGCCGTCGTTCGGACCGACGCTGTCGATCAGCAGCGGCGCGTTGCGCGACCCGCCCTCGAGCGCGAGATTGGCGATGCCGGTGAAGCCCTGATAGCTCAGTACCGCCTTGGTGTCGGTGCGGATCGGCTTGGTGCGGTCCACGCTGACGATCGCGATCACCGTGCTCGGGTCGTTCTCGTCCAGCGACAGGTCGCGCACCTCGCCGATGCGGATGCCGTTGAACAGCACCGCCGAGCCGTTGGCGAGCCCCGTCACCGCGCCGCTGAAGATCACCCGCATGTCGACCCGGCGAGCCTGCTCGCCGGCATTGGTCAGCCACAGCATGAACAGGACGCCGATCAGGACCAGGGCGAGCACGGACCCGCCGATCGCGGCATAGTTGGCACGTGACTCCATCAGGCGGTCTCCATCTTGTCGAGATCGTAGTGGCTCGCGCGGATGCCGTTGAAATACTCCTGGATCCACGGATGGTCCACGTCGCGCAGTTCGCGGAACGTGCCGTCGACCAGCACCTTCCTGTTGCCGAGCACCACGATCCGGTCGGTCATGGTGACGAGGCTGTCAAGGTCGTGGGTCACCATGAACACGGTGAGCCCGAGCGTATCGCGCAGCTGCCGGATCAGCAGGTCGAAATTGGCCGCCCCGATCGGATCGAGGCCGGCGGTGGGCTCGTCGAGAAACACGATGTCCGGGTCGAGCGCCAGCGCCCGGGCGAGCGCCGCGCGCTTGATCATGCCGCCGGACAGTTCGGAGGGATATTTCGTCGCCGCCTCGGCCGGCAGGCCGACGAGTTCGATCTTCAGGCGGGCGAGATCGTCCGACAGCGTGTCCGAGAGCCGCAGATGCTCGCGGATCGGCACCGCCACGTTCTGCAGCACGGTCAGCGAGGAGAACAGCGCGCCCTGCTGGAACAGCACGCCCCAGCGCTGGCCGATGCGCCGCCGCGCGGCCGGCGTCAGCGTGTCGAGATCCTGGTCGAAGATCTCCACCCGTCCTGCCTGGCGGCGGTTGAGGCCAATGATCGTGCGCAGCAGCACGGACTTGCCGGTGCCCGAGCCGCCGACGACGCCGAGGATCTCGCCGCGCCAGACGTCGATGTCGAGATTTTCCAGCACCGGGGGGCCGCCGAAGCCGACGGTGAGCCCGCGGCCGCGGATCACGGCCTCGCGAGTCTCATCCCCGCGGCGATGTTCCTCGGCAACAGGCCTCTCCTGTCCGCGCGGGGCGCCTTCGGCCGTGTCGGTGGGCGACGCCATGCGGGTCAGATCTCCAGCGACGCGAGCACGATGGCAAAGATGCCGTCCATGACGATCACCGCGAAGATCCCCTTCACCACCGAGATGGTGGTGTGAAGGCCGAGCGACTCGGCCGAGCCGGCCACCTTCATGCCCTCCGCGCAGGCGACAAGGCCGATGGTGGCCGCCATCACCGGCGCCTTGCACAGGCCGATCAGCACGTAGTCGATCGTCACGGCTTCCCGCAGGAGCTGGAAGAAGGTGTCGGAGGGCAGGCCGATGTAGGTGACCACCACCACCCAGGCGCCCGCCAGCGCCGCAAGGTCGGAGACCAGCGTCAGCAGCGGCAGGGTCAGGATCAGCGCCGCAAGGCGCGGCACCACCAGCACGCCGGTCGGCGAGACGCCGAGCACGGTGAGTGCGTCGATCTCCTCGCGCATCTTCATCGAGCCGATCTCGGCGGTCATGGCGCTGCCGGACCGGCCGGCGACCATGATCGAGGTCAGCAGGACGCCGATCTCGCGGCAGACGAGCACGCCCACGAGGGCGATCACATAGACCTCGGCGCCGAAGGTGCGCAGGTAGAAGCCGCCCTGCTGGGCGATGATCATGCCGATCAGGAAGCTCATCAGCGCGATGATCGGGATCGCCTTGAGGCCGACGCGGTCGATCTGCGTGAACAGGGCCGGCCAGCGCATCGACTGGCGGCGGAGGACGATCTGCACCAGCGTCGCGCAGAATTCGCCGAACAGGCTGGTGATGGCGACGAGATCGCGGCCGAGATCGACGGCCTGCCGGCCGACCGCGACGATGAAGCGCTTGAGCACCGGCTCGGCGCGCACGCGCGGCAGCGGCTCCTTCAGGAGATTGGAGACCGTCTTCAGCAGCGTTTCGGCCTGGGAATCGAACCCCTGCAGGACGACACGGGTGTCGCCGGCCACATAGCGCCGCCGGGTCGCCTCGATCAGCCACGCGCCGGCGGTGTCGAGCCGGGTGATCCCCTCGCCGTCGATCACGCATTCGCCGACCGCCCCGGACGGCAGCGCCTGGACAAGACGTTGCTCGAGGCGCTCGGCAGTCGCGATCGTCCACTCGCCGGTCAGGCGCAGCAGTCCGCGGCGCTCGTCGGAGACGACGTCAGCCTCGCCGGTGCTTGTCCTCTCGGCCGTCTCGTCCGCCATCCGCGATTCACATGCTCCGTGATCAAGTGGTTACCATCGTGATCCTATACACGAGCGGTCCCGCCCCGAATGCTGCATTTTTGCATCGTCGGGTCAAAAGCGCGTGCGCTGCGGGCAATACTGCCATCCGGCATTGGGGGGTGATGTTTCTGGTGTGGCACGATCGGGGCCTGCGCCGATTTCGCCGAAATCGTCGAACGAAGCGAGGACAGTCTGCCCTTCCTGCGGCGTTTCCTGCCGTCTCTCCCACAACCGTCCCGGCGGCGGGTCGCCCTCTGGCAGCCCGCCGTTCCTGATCCATACGATGTCGTTACTTCGTGATCGAGGTCACCGTGATCGCGCCGTTTACCCGGTCCGCCTCGAACTTGACCTTGTCCCCGACCTTCACCTGCTTGAGGAAGGCCGGGTCAGCGACACGGAACACCATTGTCATGGCGTCCATGTCCAGGTTCGGGATCGGCGCGTGCTTGATGGTGATCTTGCCGGCGGATTCATTGATCTTCTTGATCTCGCCGGACACGGGTTCGGCGAAGGCCGAGGTGGCCGACAAGGCGGCGAGAGCAAGGGCCAGGATCAGCGTCTTCATGGGATTTGTCCTTTCTGGGAGCGTGTCGGGAAGGCTCAGTCGACGACGACCGAGCCGTGCATTCCGGCGTCACGGTGGCCGGGGATCAGGCAGGCGAAGTCGAAGGTGCCGGCCTTGTCGAAGTGCCAGACGATCTCGTCGCGGGCTCCGGGCGCGAGCCGCCGGCCGTTCGGGTCGTCATGCTCCATGTCGGGGTTCTTCATCATCTCGAGGGCGTGCTTGTCGTTCTCTTCGCGGGTGGCGAGCACCAACTCGTGGTCCATCTCGCCCTTGTTGACGAGCTTCAGCCGGACGGTCTCGCCGCGCTTCACGGTGATGTCGCGCGGCTCGAAGATCATGGCGCCATCGGCCGTCTCGCCCATGGCGATCTCGATGGTGCGCTTCGCCTTGGCCGGGTCGCCAGGCTGACCGAAGGCGAACTCGTCGTCGTGGGTATGGCCCGTTCCGGCCGCGAAAGCGGCCGACGCGGCAAGGGCGAAGGCGGCAAAGGCAACAGTCAGTCTCATGAGAATCCTATCCTGTTGATGATCAAGGAGCTTTTCAGCCCTCAAAAGTCGATGGGGAGGCGATCAGTGGTGGCCGTCGTGAGCCGAGGCCCCGGGTTTGACGACCCGCACCTCCGCGTCCGTCGACTTCACCGGGTCGGAGGGGGCGAGCACCGCATTCTGGCTCTCGCCCGTCCATTCGTAGGACACGGTCCCGGGCGGGTGTTCGTACCAGCCGGGGTCCTTGTAGTCGCCGGCGGCAAGACCCTCGCGGACCTTCACCACCGAAAACATGCCGCCCATCTCGACGGGGCCGAACTGGGCGAAGCCCGTCATCATCGGCAGCGTGTTGTCGGGGAGCGGCATCTCCATCTCGCCCATGTCGGCCATCCCCGCCGTGCCCATGGCCATGTAGTCGGGCACGAGCGCTTGAATGCGCTTGGCAATCTCGCGCTTGTCCACGCCGATGTAGTTGGAGAGTTCGTGCCCCATGGCGTTCATGGTGTGGTGCGATTTGTGACAGTGGATCGCCCAGTCGCCCGGCTTGTCAGCGACGAAGTCGAAAGCACGCATCTGGCCGACTGCGCAATCGACGGTCACCTCCGGCCAGGCCGCCGCCTCCGGCACCCAGCCGCCATCCGTACACGACACCTTGAAGTCATAGCCGTGCATGTGGATCGGGTGGTTGGTCATGGTCAGGTTGCCGAAGCGGATCCGGACCTTGTCACCCTTGGCGCAGAGAGATGATCTATCCCGGGGAAGACGCGGCTGTTCCATGTCCAGAGGTTGAAGTCGGTCATTTCCGCGACCCGCGGTACGTAGGCGCCGGGCTCGATATCGTAGGCGCTCATCAGGAACACGAAGTCGCGGTCGACCCGGCGGAAGGCCGGATCCTTCGGGTGCACGACGAAGAAGCCCATCATACCCATGGCCATCTGGACCATCTCGTCCGCATGCGGGTGGTACATGAAGGTCCCGCTCTTCTGCAGAACGAACTCGTAAACGAAGGTTTTTCCAGGCTTGATATGCGGCTGTGTGAGGCCGCCGACGCCATCCATACCGGATGGCAACAACTGACCGTGCCAGTGGATGGTTGTGTGCTCCGGCAGCTTGTTGGTGACGAAAATGCGGACCTTGTCGCCTTCCACCGCCTCGATGGTCGGCCCCGGTGACTGGCCGTTGTAGCCCCAGAGATGGGCGACCATGCCCGGAGCCATTTCGCGGACGACGGGCTCGGCGACGAGGTGGAATTCCTTCCAGTCGCCATTCATGCGCCAGGGCAGCGTCCAGCCGTTGAGCGTCACCACGGGGTTGTAATCCGGCCCGGTGGTCGGCACGAGCGGCGGCTGCATGGTGGGCTCGGCCATGGTGGGGGCCTCGGGGATCGAGGCGGCCTGGACGCGCCCGGAAA
Organism: Methylobrevis pamukkalensis; assembly: GCF_001720135.1. Lineage (GTDB taxonomy): Bacteria > Pseudomonadota > Alphaproteobacteria > Rhizobiales > Pleomorphomonadaceae > Methylobrevis > Methylobrevis pamukkalensis. The sequence continues at coordinate 35,100 of NZ_MCRJ01000021.1, read as the reverse complement.
CGCGCCCGCGCCGACGAGGGCGGCCGCGCCTGAGGCTCCGATGAAGGATCTGCGGGATACGGTCATGGTCTCGTCTCCTTTCAGTGTCCGCCGGCCTCGGCGACGGCGGCCGCGCCGCCGGTCTCCGCCCCGGCGCCGCCGCCGCTTCCACCGCCGCCGATCAGCGCGGCCTGGAAGTCAACCTCAGCGATGAAGAAGTTGCGCTTGGCCTCTATGGCCGCGACGTTGCTGTCGATGGTCTCCCGCTCGGTGTCGAGAAGGTCGAGGACGTCGATCAGCATGCCGTTGTATTCGAGGAGAGACTCCTCCTCGATCAGGTTGCGCAGCGGGATCACCCGGTTCTGGTACTGCCGGGTGATGTCGTGGGTGGCCCGATAGGTGCGGTAGGCCTCGCGCGCCTCGGAGCGGACGTTGACCGCCAGTTCGACGAAACGGTTGGCCGATTGCATGTAGGTCTCCACCGCACGACGGCGTCCGGTCTCGCCGAAATCCCAAACCGGGATTTCGAGATGCAGTTCGAGCGAACCCGCCTCCTCCCGCTCGGTCTTGCCGTCATGCCGCACCCAATCGGTCGTGCCCGTCCCGGTGAGATCCAGCACCGAGACGAAGCGGGTGGCGTTGGTGAGGCCGAGTTCCTTGGCGGTGGCGTCCAGTTCCAGCCGGGCCGCGATCAGGTCAACGCGCCTGCGGACCGCATCGGCCTCGACCTCGGCGACGGTGCGGAGCTTCGGCAGCTTCGGCAGGCTGGACGGTAGCTTGAAGTCTGCCGCCGCGGTTCCCCACAGGCCCATCCGACGCGTCAGCGCCTCCCGCGCCCGGTCGGCGTCGAGGCGGGCCTGGGCGAGCTCGGCCGAGACTTCGGCGTAGAAGGCGCTCGCACGGGCCTGGGCGCCACGGGTCGCAGCCCCGGTCTCTCCAAGCTTGATGGTGAGTTCGGCAGCGAGCGACGCCGTCTGGCGCGCCCTCCCCAGGAAGCCCACCCGCTGCCGAGCGCCGACCGCCTCGTAGAAGGCCCGCCGCGTATCGGCCGCTGTCCGGAAGGTCGCCTCGATCGCACGGTATTGCGCGGCCTCGAAGCTCGTGGCCGCAATCGCCTTGCGCTTTGGCCAGTAGGCGAGTTGGACGAGCTCTACGGCAAGGCTCCGCTCGATGCCGAACTCCCACTCCGTCAGCGCCCGCTCCACCGAAAGGGCCGGGTTGATCGGTGGCAGCGTGGCGGCGACATAGTCCGCTTCGGAGATGCCGAGCGCGTTGTACTCGGCTTGCAGACCGCGGTTGTTGAGGAGAGCGACTTGGACGGCCGCGTCCGCCGTCAGCGGCTTGGCGAGAAGGGCCTGGACGCGATGGCCGACGCCGATCTCGTCGGCGGCAGACGTGATCTTGACGGTGTCTTTCCCCAGTTCGAGCGACACGCGGCTTGCCACCGGGGCCATGCTCCCGTCAGGCGTGAAGGCGACGCAGGCGCCGAGCAACAGCGTCGCCGCCAGGCTCGGGAGGATCCTGCGGGATGCCGGGCCGGGGATCATTCGTCCCCTCCCGGCGCCACGCGCTCGTTGACGTCAGCCCACGGACGCGGGTCAACGGGCCGGTGATCGACGGTCCCCGCCATCACCGCAACGGCGCCGACGGGCGGAACGGGGGTGAGCGGATTGGCGACGGCGAGCGCCGCGTCACCCGGCGGCTCGGCCGCGCAGGCGGACAGCATGGCGGCGGCTGCCACCACGATTGGAAACTTCATGAAATCCTCGTGGGGAGGAGGGATTTGTCACACCGCGAAGGGCGGCGACCAGCACGCAGGCCCGAAGGCATCGCACGCGATCGGCGGACGCGGTCAGTTGGTGATGGTATCGGCAGAGCTCCGCCGACGGGAGGCGTCAGGCCGTTCTTGGCGGACGCTCGGGGCCGACCGGCACCGCACCAAGGAGAACTGTGGGATCGACCACATCGTGCAGCCGAGGCTGAGTTCCCGAGTTCAAGGCCGCGCTACAGGCGAGGACCGCGACGACCTGGCAAGCGAAGGCGCAGCACGTGGAGTCCGCGTCGTGACCATGGTCCGCCATGTCAGAGCAGACGACGGCGTCGACACAAACGGTTTCCGCATCCGAAGAATGGTGGTCATCGTGGTCCGCAGACGCAAAGGCAATTGGTGCCTGCATCGAGGAGCCGGAAGCCGCCCATGCAACCGACGACACCGCGAAGAACGCGGCGACGAGCAAAGTCGTATAGAGGCGGACGAGTTTGTACATGTACGAAGCTTATGCCAAAGAAGCACGGGAGATGCAACGGCCGTCGCGGCTCTGAACGCCGGTTGACGTGGGCTTCGGCGGTCACAACGTGACGCCGGTTCACAGTCTCCGCTGGCTCCTCGGCATCACGCCCGGCAAGGATCGCGTACGATCCGGATAAGGGCACGTCCCAGCCAATACGGCCACAGTCCGGCACTTCAACGTCCTGAAAGCCATCGAAGACATACGAAGTTTCAAGTTCCGAAGAACCAAGCCGCCTGAAATCAAGCTGCACGCCACAAATTTTCGGGACACGTTCATGAACCCGGTTTCAGAGCCATGGCGGGTCTCGCGTGCGGCCTTGCGCCGCCCCGCCATTGCCGCCAATACTGCCGCCGCACGAGGCGGCGACCGGCGCCGCCGCAGCCTGCGAGGCCGCCGTTTCCATGGATATCGCCCGACCCTATCTGCTGTTTCTCGGCGACGTGCCGGATGCCCTCGCTGCCAAGACCGGCCTTGGTATTGTCGACTGGCGCCGCGACTGGTGCGTCGGCCAGATGCGGCTGCCGGGCTGCGGCGCCGACGCGAAACTGCCGGAGATGACGATCGAGGAGGCCGTCGCGGCGGGCGCGAAGACCTTCGTCGTCGGCGTCGTCAACGCCGGCGGCGTGTTGCCCGATCATTGGGTCGCCAGCATCGTTGCCGCGATCGAGGCCGGGCTCGACGTGGCGAGTGGCCTGCACATGCGCCTTGCCGACGTGCCGGCGATCAGGGACGCCGCCGAACGCCGCGGGGTCCGCCTCCACGACGTGCGACACAGCACCGAACGCTTCGCCACCGGCAAGGGCACCCGCCGCACCGGCCGACGGCTGCTGACGGTCGGCACGGATTGTTCGGTCGGCAAGAAATACACCGCGCTCGCGCTTGAGGCCGAGATGCGGCTGCGCGGCTTCAACGCCGAGTTCCGTGCCACCGGCCAGACCGGCGTGTTCATTTCCGGGCGCGGCGTCGCCATCGACGCCGTCGTGTCGGACTTCATCTCCGGCGCTGTGGAGTGGCTGACGCCCGACAACCAGGCCGACCACTGGGACGTGGTCGAGGGCCAGGGCTCGCTGTTCCACCCGTCGTTTGCCGGCGTCACCCTCGGTCTGCTGCACGGCGCCCAGCCCGACGCCTTCGTCGTCTGCCACGAGCCGACCCGCACCACCATGCGCGGGGTCGGTCATCCGCTGCCGACCATCGGCGAGGTGATCGACATGACCCGCGCCCTCGGACGGCTGACCAACCCGAACATCCGCTGCGTCGGCATCGCCATCAACACCGCCGCGATGATCAGCGAGGACGAGGCCCGGACGCTGCTTGCCGAAACCGAGGAAGACTTCGGCCTGCCGGCGAGCGACCCGGTGCGCTTCGGCGTCGGTCCGATCGTCGATCGGCTCCAGACGGAGTTCCCGGTCTGATGCGTACGCTGTCCGTCGCGGTCGAACGCTGGCCGATTGCCGGCACCTTCACCATCGCCCGCGGCTCCAAGACCGAGGCGGTGGTGGTGGTCGCCACCGTCACCGAGGGCACCGTGGAGGGGCGCGGTGAATGCGTGCCCTATGCGCGCTATGGCGAGACGGTGGAACGGGTCGCGGCCGACCTTGCCGCCATGGCCCCGGCCGTGGCGCCGGCCTCGACCGGACCGCGCTGCGCGCCGCCATGCCGGCCGGCGCCGCGCGCAACGCGCTCGACTGCGCACTGTTCGCGCTGGAGGCCCGCCTTGCCGGTGTTTCGGCCGCGACGCTGGCCGGCCTGCCGGAGCCGGGCCCGGTGGTGACCGCCTATACGCTCAGCCTCGACACGCCGGAGAAGATGCACGCGGCCGCCGCCGCCAACGCGGCGAGGCCCCTGCTCAAGATCAAGCTTGGCGGCGACGGGGATGACGAACGGCTTGGCGCCGTGCGCGCCGGTGCGCCGAACGCCCGGCTGATCGTCGATGCCAACGAAGGCTGGACGCCGGCGAGCTTTGCCGACCGCATGGCCGCCTGCGCGCGCCACCGGGTCTCCCTGATCGAGCAGCCCCTGCCGCAGGCGAGCGACGACATGCTGATCGACCTGCCGCGCTCCGTGCCGGTCTGCGCCGACGAGAGCGCCCACACCGCAGCCGACATTCCCCGCCTTGCCCGGCTCTACGACGCGGTCAACATCAAGCTCGACAAGACCGGCGGCCTCACCGAGGCGCTGGAGATGGCAAGCGCCGCCCGCGCCGCCGGCCTCGACATCATGGTCGGCTGCATGCTCGCCACGTCGCTGGCGATGGCCCCCGCCCTGCTGATCGCGGGCGAGGCCGCCCATGTCGATCTCGACGGTCCGCTGCTGCTGGCGCGCGACCGCACCCCCGGCCTCGTCTTCGAGGGCTCGACGATCCTGCCGCCGGATCCGCGCATCTGGGCGTGAGCCGAGTAGAGCCCGGTTCGCCGCGGCATCGAATCCTCCGCCCACCATGACCAACCGGAAGTACCCGTCCAGTATTGCGCCTGCGAAGGCGGCCGGGCGCGAAGAAGATGGCCGCGCGCGACAATCCGGGACAACCGGATATGCGAGTTGCCACGATTCCTGCCGGTCCATAAACTGTCCGAAAGGAATCAGTCGCTATGTTGTCGGCCGGTTCGACAGTCGGGATCGAGGCAGTGGCCCGTCAGGACGGGCGGTCTTGGTGAGGGCGGGCGGCGGGTGACCGCCGGCTGCCGTGCCGATCAGGAACACGAGACGCACACCACGGGGCCTTGCCGGCAACCATGACCCAGACGCAGCTTCCCTCGCCCCTCCGCGAACAGGATTTCGAGGCCATCGAGAACGCGGTGATGGAAACCGAGCGGGGACGCTGGTTTCTGGCTGAATATGCCCGCCGCCACCGCGCCGCCGACACGATCGAGGTGCTCGGCGCTATCGGCAAGCTGGAGCGGATGCTCCACCGCGAGCGTCGTCCGGACATCGACCGCATCCGCCTCGACATCGGCGAGATGAAGGACGCGATCGAGCGGACCAAGGCCGAAATCGCCGAGATCAAGTTCGAGGATGCGAACGGCAGCCGCTTCAACCAGGCCTCCGACGAACTCGATGCCATCGTCTCGCAGACCGAGCGCGCCACCTCCGATATCCTCGAGGCCGCCGAGAAGATCCAGGAAATCGCCTGGACCATGCGCGAGGCCAAGATCGACGAGGAAATCTGCGAGGCGGTCGAGACGCTCACCACCACGATCTACACCGCCTGCTCCTTCCAGGATCTCACCGGCCAGCGCACCCACAAGGTCGTGCACGTGCTGCGCTACCTGGAAAGCCGCATCGACGCGATGATCGACATCTGGGGCATGGAGGAAGGCGAGACGCGCCCGTCGCGCGGCGCCTCGACCGCCAATCCCATGGACACGCGGCCGGACGCGCATCTGCTCAACGGGCCGCAGCTTGACGGTCTCGGCATCGACCAGAGCGATATCGACGGCATGCTGGCCAGCGACGACCTTTCGCTCTACGGCGCCAACGACGCTGCAAGCGCCGCCGACGACATGACCTTCGACGCGATCGACACCGAGGACGACGGCGCCGCGCTGGCCGACAGCCTCGACTTCGACGCGATCGCACCGGAAACCGACGAGGACGAGAGGTCTTCGAGCCCGCCACGGCCGATGCTGCCGTTCTTGCCGAAATGCTCGACTTCGACGCCATCGAGCCGGACGAGATCGGGATCCCCGCCATCGAGATGACGGACGTGGAAGGCGCCGACGAGAAGATCGTCGCCGCCGCCCCTTCCGAGGCCGAATTCACCGAGGTCGTGACCGGCGAAGTCCAGGCGGACAAGCTGGGGGTCTCCTCCGAAGCGGACGGGCCGGACGCGTTCGACGCCGAGCCCGACGAGACGGACACCTTCGCGGCCGACGCCGTCGAGGTCGCCGTCGCCGCCGCGCCGGCGGACGCCGAGAGCGACGCCGAGGATCCGGATCTGGCCGCCTTCATCGAGGACACCCGGCACGATCGGCCGGATCCCGCAGCGGCCGACGAGGGCGATGCCCTTTCGGCCCTCTCCATGAACGAGCGTTTCGCCCTGTTCGCCTGAGCGCGGGACTCGCCGCCAATCCGCTGCGCCTCGTCATGCCGGTTGCGTGACGAAAAAGACCGGCATGGTTGCCCATGCCGGTCCGGTGTCGCAGCCGCCCATCGCGTGGACGGGCTTTCACATCTCGAAATCGAAGCCGCCGTCGTCCATGCGCCCGCGTCGGCCTCGGCACCGGCATCCTCGGCGGCCGGTTCGGCCGCATTGGCCTCGTCACCGCCGAAGGCACCCATCAGCATGTTGCCGAGGATCACGCCGCCGGCGACGCCCATGGCCGTCTGCGCGGCACCGGCGAGGAAGCCGCCACCGCCCATGCCGCCGCGCGCGCCCGCCATCGGAACGCTGCCCGCACGCCGCGCGGCGCCGGCCTGCGGCACGGATGAACGCGAACCGCCGCCGAAGAGGCCGCCGAACAGGCCGCCCCGGCTTTCCTCACGCTGCGCCACGCTCTCCTCGAGCTCGCGGATGCGCTGCTGGGCCTGCTCGAGCGCCTGTTCCTGCACCACGATGGTCTGGGCCATGTAGTAGGGCGCGCCCGGATTGGCCCCGATCTGCTCGCGGATGAAACGCTCGGCTTCCGGATCGCGGGGCGGCGCGTTGCGCTCGACCTGCTCCAGCTTGCCGAACAGCTCGCGGATGACGGTCTGTTCCTCGGTGTTCATTCAGTGTCTCCCTGGAAAGCCGGCCGCGGACGGCGCAGGCCACCCGCCGGCGTCGAAGTCTCACTCCTCGCGCTGCCCGGTGAAGTAGAGCAGCATCTGGAAGAGGTTGATGAAGTTCAGGTAGAGCGACAGGGCGCTGAAGACCGCGATCTTCTGGTTGGCGTCCTCGCCGTAGTGCTCCGCATAGGTCTCCTTGATGCGCTGGGTGTCCCAGGCGGTGAGGCCGGTGAACACCAGCACGCCGATCGCCGAGATCGCAAACTGGAGAGCGCTCGAACCGAGGAAAATGTTCACGACGCTGGCGATGATCAGGCCGATCAGGCCCATCATCAGGAACGAGCCCATCTTCGAGAGGTCGGCCTTGGTCGTGTAGCCGTAGAGGCTGACGGCGCCGAACATCGAGGCGGTGATGAAGAAGGTGCGCGCGATCGACGCCCCGGTGAACACCAGGAACACCGACGCCATCGACAGACCCATGATCGCGCTGAACAGCCAGAACATGGTCATGGCCGTCGAGGTCGACATCTGCTCGAAGCGGAACGAGAAGAAGAACACGAAGGCGAGCGGGCCAGCATCACCACCCACTTCAGCGGGGTGGAGAAGATCGGCACGTAGATCGCCGGCTGCGAGGCGACGATCATCGCCACGATGCCGGTGATGGCAAGGCCGAGGCCCATGTAGTTGTAGACGCGCAGCATGTGGCGGCGCAGGCCCTCGTCGAATTCGGCGCCGACGGCACGGCCGAACCCTGAACGTGGGGAATAGGCAGAATTGCGATCGATCATGATCTCTCCTTGACCGTGGTCAGTTGAAGCTGGTCGCGAGAAGCACGGCTTCCCGCGCGATCACCTGTTCCGGCAGGGTGCCGGACAGAACATAGGCGCTGTTGCCGACCTGCCAGTAGACGGAATTGCCCGCCTCGGTGGGGGTGGCGGACGGCGCGGCAACATCGAAGCGGGCGACGGAGGCGGCGAACAGGAACAGGGGCCCATGGTCGGGCGTGTCGAGCGCGACCTCGATCGAATGGCCCTCCCGGGCCGGAAACACCTGGATGTCGCGGACTTTCCAGTCGTCGGGAAAGGCCGGCAGTTCGATCCCGGTGCCGAGCACCAGCTCCTGCCGGTCGAAGTCCGAGACATCGGGCTGCGACTTCAGCTGCGAGCGCAGGAGCGCGGTGCGGTAGGCGTGGGTCGCATCCTCCACGAAGGACGGCGGCGGCGCCGCGGCGATGCTCGTCGACGGTGCCCAGACGGCCGCATGGGCGAGCCAGCCGGACGCGACGAGCACGGCGGCAGCCGCGACCCGCCCGAAGCGGCGGCGCGTGGAGCGGCTGACGATCCCCGCCTCGACGGCGGCGGCCTTCGACCGGAGCGCCGGGGGAACCTCGACCGGACCGCCGAACATCTCGCGCAACCCGTCGCGGCGGGCCAGATCGGCCATCACCTCGGCGGCCTTCTCCGGACGGGAGGCGAGATATTCCTCCACGTCCAGCCGGCGGGCGGGATCGAGCTGGTCGTCGACATAGGCATGGAGATCGTCGTCGGTGACGGGGCGTCTATCCTCCATCGGTTCCTCCCACGATCCTGAGTGACGGCCGGACGGCCCCTCCGCCCTCTTCCCAGCGACGCAGCGCCGCGCGGGCCCGGCCAAGCCGGGACATCAGCGTGCCGACCGGAATGCCGAGGATGTCGGCGGCGTCCTGATAGGCGAGCCCCTCCACGGCGACGAGATGCAGCACCTGGCGCTGCTCGTCCGGCAGGCGCTCGAAGGCCTCGGCGAGCTGCGACAGGCGCACGCGTCCTTCCTGCGGCGGCGGCATGCTGGCCTCGCCGACGGCAGCAAGGCCCTCGCGGCGGCGCTGCTCGGACGCCGCGCGGCGCCGGGCCGAGACGAAGGTGTTGTGGAGGATGGACAGCAGCCAGCCGCGCAGGTTTCCGCCCTGGCGGAAGGTCGCTTCGGCCTCCAGCGCCCGCACCAGCGCATCGCCGACCATGTCCTCCGCGGCGGCATGATCGCCGCGCGCAAGCGTCCGCGCATAGCGCAGCATCGCTTCGGTGTGGAGTGTCAGATCGACCGGCTTCGGCAGCTTCATGTCCCGTATACGCGTGTCGGAGGTGATGTAATCCCTCGGCCCGCGAGAAAAAATGCTGCCGCCGAAAAATCCCTGTCCCGGAGCCGGCCTCAGGCCGCCCGGATCGTGTCGAGGAAGCCGTCGAGTTCGCTCTGCAGCCGCCGCGACTGGTCGGCAAGGGCGTTGGAGGCCGTCAGCACCTGGGCCGCCGCATCGGCGGACTTCACCGCCGCCACGTTGACGAGGTCGATGTTGGCCGAGACCGCCGACGTCCCCATCGCGGCCTGGTCGACGCTGCTGGCGATTTCCTGCGTCGCCTGACCCTGCTGGTCGACCGCATCCGAGATGGCCTCCGACACCGAATTCATCCGGCCGATGACCGCGGTGATGGCCGCAATGGCGGCGGTCGATTCCTCGGTCGAGGTCTGGATGCCGGCCACCTGCGTGGCGATTTCCGAGGTCGCCCGCGCGGTCTGCTCGGCGAGCTGCTTGACCTCGGCCGCCACCACCGCAAAGCCCTTGCCCGCCTCGCCGGCCCGGGCCGCCTCGATCGTGGCGTTGAGGGCGAGCAGGTTGGTCTGGGCGGCGATCGTGTTGATGAGCTCGACCACCATGCCGATCTTCTGCGCTGCGTCCGCGAGATCGCGCACCTTGGCGGCCGTCCGCTCGGCCTGCTGCACGGCCTCGACCGCCACGCTCGACTGCTCGGCCACCTGCCGGGCGATCTCCGAGATCGACGACGAGAGTTCCTCGGCGGCGGCGGCCACGGTGCCGACGTTGGCCGAGGCGGTGCCGGACGCCTCTGCCACCGCCGACGACTGCGCCGTCACCTCTTCCGACGAGGCCGACATCACCGAGGCCGAGGACTGGAGCTGGGTGGCGGACGCGGCGAGCATGTGGGCGATGCCGCCGACAGTGTCCTCGAAGGTGGCGGCAAGGCGGGCCATCTCGCGGCGGCGATCCTCTTCGGCGGCATGCGCGGTTTCCTCCTGGCGGCGGCGCATCGCGGCGCTCTCGGCCAGGCCGTCCTTGAAGGTGCGCAGCGTGCCGGCCATGCGGCCGACCTCGTCGCGCCGGCCCTCGCCCGGCACCTGCGTCTCGAGATCGCCGTCGGCGATCTGCTGCATCGCCTGCGACAGGGCCACCACCGGACGGGAGATCGAGCGGCCGATCAGCAGGGCAAGGCCGGTGCCGAGCAGCAGCGCCAGCACGGCGCCGCCGATCAGACCCTCGTTGGTGCGCGTGATCATCACCCGGGTTTCCTCGGCGGCCGTGGCGACATCCGCCGCCGCCGACTCGCGGATCCGGTCGACAAGGCTGGCGATGGTCGTGCCGCGCTCCGCAAGGGCCCCGGCAACCCGCTGGTCGAGTTCGGCGGACAGTTCGGCGGCACGCCGATAGCTCTCCTGATAGCGGCCCGCGGCGGCGAGGATCTTGTCGACCTGCCCGGCCTCCTGGCCACCCGGCAGCGCCTTGGTGACGAGCTTCAGCCGCATCGCGAGGCCGTTCACCCCGGCATCGGCCTCGGCGAGCGCCGCCGCATCGTCGGCACCCCCGAGCCGCATCGCGGCAAGCTGCGCATTGGTCGCCTGCTCCATCGCCTTGGCCGCGATCGGCAGCAGCTCCGGCCGGCCCGACTTCTCCAGCGTGCTGGCGAGAAACTGCACGTCCATCCGCAGCTTGGTTCCGGCGGGGCCGAGCGCGGCGGCAAGTTCGACCTGGTCTTCCTTCAGCGCGGCGACGCTCATCCACTCGCCGCTGTAGCTCATGAAATTCTCGGCGATGCCGGCGATCAGCGCGCGGCGTCCGTCGTCGCGCACGGCCTCCAGACTGCGGTCGAGCACGTCCTGCGCACTCCACAGCAGGCTGTCGGTCTCCGACTTCATCTCGGCGTCGCCGGTCTGGATGTAGCTGGTGATCCGGCCCCTCAGGTCCTGGAAGTAGAGCCCGACCTCACGGGCGGCATCCATCTCGGCCGCCCGCTGCCGCTGTGCCTCGAAGGCCGCGGCAAAACCGTCGAAGGCCAGTCGCGTTGCGCCCGCGCCAGCCACCATCAGCAGGAGGACGACGGCAAAGCCGGCGATGATCTTGGTGCCGATGGGGCGGTTCGCGATGAAAGAGGTCATGTCACTCCTGGCGAGGCCCGGCAGGGGGTCCGACGGCCAGCCGGCGTCGAAGGCGCTCACCTCCCCACGGAGGCGCGCGGCGGGCTTCTCTGCGGAAAACTCTTCGTCAAATCGATTAAATAAATCTGAAGCCGGCCGAGCCCCCATGCGGGCGTCAGCGGGCGAGCGCGGCGGTCAGCATCGCGTCGTCGACATTCCCGCCGGTGAGCAGCACCACCACGGTCCGTCCGGCAAGGTCGATCTTGCCGGTGAGCACGGCGGCGAGCGCCACCGCCCCGCCCGGCTCGGCGACAAGCTTCAGCCGCCGCGCGGCAAAGGCGACGGCGTCCAGCGCCTCCTCGTCCGACACGCTGACGCCGGAGTGAACGCGCCGGCTGTTGATCGCGAAGGTGCCGATGCCGGGGCGGTCGGCCAGCAGCGCGTCGCAGATCGAGCCGCCGCGCGCGGTGTTGCCGACCCGTTCGCCGGCCGCGATCGAGCGGGCGTGGTCGTCGAAGCCGGCCGGCTCGGCGGTGTGGAGTGCGCAGTCAGGGGCCAGCGTCTCGAGCGCCGTGGCGATGCCGGCGGTGAGACCGCCGCCGCTGGCGTTGACCACCACCGCATCCGGCACGAGGCCGATCTCGGCAAGCTGGCGGCAGAGTTCCAGCCCTGCCGTGCCCTGGCCGGCCATCACGCCCGGATCGTCGAAGGGGTGGACGAAGGTGGACCCGCGTTCGGTCTCGATCGCCCGGGCGATCGCCTCGCGGTCGTCGGTCAGGCGGTCGTAGAGCACCACCTCCGCGCCATAGCCGCGGGTGTTGGCGACCTTCACCGCCGGGGCGTCGGACGGCATCACGATCACCGCGGGCATGCCGAGGATCTTCGCCGCCGCCGCAACGCCCTGGGCGTGGTTGCCCGACGAACAGGCGACGACGCCGGCCGCGCGCCGGTCCTGCGGGATCATCGACAGGCGGTTGAAGGCGCCGCGGAACTTGAACGAGCCGGTGCGCTGCAGGCACTCGGCCTTGACGAACAGCCGCCCGTCGGTCCGGTCGAACACACGCAGCAGCGGGGTCACGACCGCCTCGGCGGCGATGCGGCGGGCGGCGGCCTCGATGTCGGCAAAGACGGGCAGATCCAAGGCAGGCACTCCGCAACGGTCGGGCAGCGGGCGCCGCCCCGCCGGTCAGATGGCGGCCAAGGGTTGCCCGACGTCCTCGCCGTTGGCAAGGCGGATGTTGGTCAGGAACTGCCGGGCGCTCGCCGCCCAGGAATAGGTCAGCGCATGGCGGCGGCAGGCTTCGCGGGACACGCCGAGGGCGCCGAGCGCGGCCTTGCGCAGGTCCTCGTCGAGGACGCCGACCGGATGGTCGCCGATGATGTCGGCCGGCCCCATCACCGGAAAGGCCGCGACCGGCAGGCCGGAGGCGAGCGCTTCGAGCAGCACGTTGCCGAAGGTGTCGGTGCGGCTCGGGAAGACGAAGACGTCGGCGGCCGCATAGTGGCGGGCGAGTTCCTCGCCGAATTTCGCGCCGGTGAACACGACGTCCGGATAGCGGCGCCGCATCGCCTCCAGCATCGGCCCGTCGCCGACGACCACCTTGGTGCCGGGCAGGTCGAGGTCGAGAAAGGCGGCCAGATTCTTTTCCACCGAGACGCGGCCGACATTCATGAAGATCGGGCGCGGCAGGTCGAGGATGCTGTCGGGCCGCGGGCGGAACAGCTCGGCGTCGATCCCGCGCGACCAGCGCATCAGGTTGCGGAAGCCCCGCGCCCTGAGATCGCGGGCGAGGCTGTCGGTCGCCACCATGCAGCCTTCGCTGCTGTTGTGAAACCGCCGCATCAGGGCATAGAGCCAGCTTTGCGGGATCGGCAGCCGCGCCGAGACATATTCGGGAAAGCGGGTGTGGTAGCTCGTCGTGTAGGGAGTGCCGGTCTTGCGGCACCAGCGGCAGGCATAGATGCCGAGCGGCCCCTCGGTGGCGATGTGGACGTAGGACGGCTGGCCCTTGGCGATCTCCCGGGCAAAGCGCCCCGGCAGCGTCAGCGACAGCCGGATTTCCGGGTAGGTCGGACACGGGATGGTCCTGAAGGCCAGTGGCGTCAGCATGGTCACGGTGACGCCCATGCGCTCAAGTTCGGCATTGGTGCGCTCGATCGATCTCACCACGCCGTTGACCTGCGGGTGCCAGGCATCGGTGACGATCGTGATCCGTGTCATGCGGCCGCCTGCGCCGAAGCTGGCGCCGCCAGCAGCGGCACGGTCTCGGTGATCCGCGTCCAGCGGATGATCTCCAGCCGGCCGTCGTGATGCTCGACCAGCGCCGTGCAGCTTTCTACCCAGTCGCCGGTGTTGAGATACTGGATGCCGTCGATGTCGCGGATGGCGGCGTGGTGGATGTGGCCGCAGACCACGCCGTCGGCCCCCAGCCGCCGCGCCTCGCCCGACAGCGCCTGCTCGAAGGCGCCGATGAAGTTGACCGCGTTCTTCACCTTGAGCTTGGCCCAGGCCGACAGCGACCAGTAGGGAAAGCCCAGCTTGCGGCGGATGGTGTTCAGCACCGTGTTGAGATTGAGCGCGCTGACATAGGCCCAGTCGCCGAGGAAGGCGAGCCACTTGGCGTGGCGCACCACGACGTCGAACTGGTCGCCGTGGATGATCAGCAGGCGGCGGCCGTCGGCGGTCTCGTGGATCGCCGTGTCGACGACCTCCACGCCGCCGAAATGGGTGCCGACATAGTCGCGCAGGAACTCGTCGTGATTGCCCGGCAGGTAGATGATGCGCGCGCCCTTGCGGCCCTTGCGCAGCAGCTTCTGCACCACGTCGTTGTGGGCCTGGCTCCAGTACCAGGCGCGCTTCAGCCGCCAGCCGTCGATGATGTCGCCGACGAGATAGATCGTCTCGGCGTCATGCAGGCGCATGAAGTCGAGGAGAAGATCCGCCTGGCAGCCCCGGGTGCCGAGGTGGATGTCGGACAGAAAGATTGCCCGGTAGTGCCGCGCTTCCTGAGACGTCGTCATGCCGCTTTCCATCGGAGCCGTCGGCTTCCCGTTCGCGACCGCAGGACAAGACATCCGGAGGACGACATGACCACGCGATGCTTGCGATCGATGCGCCTCTTCACGCCTTGTCCGGTCGACGACTGCGGAACCGAGGGTCGATCAAGATGAGGGCATGTAATGCGATTCCAGTCTCAGATTTATGACAGGCCTTGTCCTTGATTTGTCACGGCGCATTGGCTGCGCCGGGATCAGCCGCCCAGCGCCCGCAGCGCCACCACGCACGCGACCGCGAGGACGACGACGGCGAGCAGCGGCAGCCGCCGGACCGCGAGGATCGCAACCAGCGCCGCAACGATCTCGGCCGGGCCGGCGGTGGCGCTGGGGGCGATCACCGCGACAAGGACCGCGATCGGCAGGGCATCGAGCGCGGCGCGGACACGGCCGGACGAGGGAATGCGGCCGGCGAGCCAGAGGCCACCGACGCGCGTGAGGTACGTGGCAAGCGCCATGGCGAGGATGGCGGAGAGCGTCGCGGGATCGAAGGTCATGGCCGTGCCTCCACCTTGTCGGGACCGGCGGTGAGGGCGGCGACCGTGACACCGGCCAGCGCGCCGGCGATCACGAACCACGCGCCCTCCACCAGCGCATGCACCGCAATGGCCCCCGCCGCGCTGGCGGCCGCGACGGCAAGGCTCTGCCGCCCCTTCCAGAAGCCGGCGACAAGGCCGATGAAGACGGCGGTGAAGGCAAAGTCGAAGCCGAAGGCGGCCGGATCGTCGACAAGACCGCCAAGCGCGGCGCCAAGCCCCGTCAGCAGCACCCAGTTGAGATAGAGCGGCACGGCGAGCCCGGCATAGAAGGCGGGCGTCAGCGGCCGGTCGAGCGCACGACGCTCGGCCAGCGCCCAGATCTCGTCGGCCATGAAGAACACGGCCAGCAGCCTGCCACCGGATGAAAACCGGTCCAGCTTGCCTGACAGCGAGGCCCCCATCAGCACATGGCGCAGGTTGATCAGCAGCGCGGTCGCGCCCAGCGACAGGGCCGGCGCCGGATGGGTCCAGAGGTCGATGGCGAGGAACTGCGAACTGCCGGCAAACACCAGCGCGCTCATCAGCACCACCTCGGACACGGACAGGCCGCGCGCCACGCCGTTGGCCCCGAGGATCAGCGCGAAGGGAATGACGGCGACGACGAGCGGCAGGATCGCGATCACCCCGGCACGAAAGTCGCCGATGTGGCGGGCAGGCAGGGCAGTCTCGGTCATCGGCGGGATCCGGGTCGTTGGGTCGATGCCCTTCTACGCCCGCCGCCCCTGTCGTTCTTGGACGATATCGATCGTGCGGCCAGGCCCCGCGCCTCACCTCACCCGCGCCGGTAAGCCCCCGGTGCGGTGCCGACCCGCGGCTTGAAGCAGCGGTTGAGATGGCTCTGGTCGAAGAAGCCGCAGGCGAGCGCGACGTCGGCCGGCGCCTCGCCGCGCGCCAGCAGCCGCCGCGCCTCGCGCACCCGGGCGTCCATCAGATAGGCATGCGGCGTCAGCCCGGTCTCGCGCTTGAACAGGCGGATCAGATGGTCGCGCGACAGGCCGGCAAGCTCGGCGAGACGGCCGAGATCCGGATCGGTCGCGAGCGAGGCGTCGAGAAACTCGCGCACGCGGCGCATGGCGGGACCGTGGGCCGAAAGCCGGCCGGCGGGACGGTCGAGGCGGGCATGGCGGCGCAGCAGATGCGCGTAGACCTCCACCAGGGCTTCCTCGCCGGCAAGACCGTCGGGGTCGGCTTCCAGCTTCAGGTGCGCGTCCAGAAACATCCGCGCCGCCTGCGGGTCGGGCACGACGCAGGCGGCAAAATACGGCGCGGCCGCGTCGTCCCGATCCGTGACCTCGGCGGCGACGCTGCGCAGCAGGTCGATCGAGGGATAGGTCATCCGGTAGGCATAGCCCTCCCCGGCCGGCTCCCCGTCGTGGACCTCACCCGGGTTGACGAAGCAGAGCGAGCCCGGCCCGGCATAGTGGCGCACGCCGTTCAGCCGCCAGGTCTCGCAGCCGGCGAGAATGATGCCGACCACGTAGGTGTCGTGGGTGTGCGGCTCGTAGCGATGGCGGCGGAAGGCAGCCGTCAGGCCTTCCAGCCGGTCGTGGCGCTCGGCCCGGAAGAATTTCGCCCGGTCGCGGCCACCGATCAGTGCGGGATCGAGCGCGGCCGATTGTTCGATCGTGTCCATGCGCGCAGCATAGCCGAACCGGCGGCGAACGGCATCCGTCCACCGCCGGCCAGGCGTGTCAGAGCAAGGCGATCAGTGAAGGCCGGGCGCCGGGGCGCCCTCCTTGTCGTGGCTGGCGAAGCGGTCGACCATGCTCGCGCTGGCCTCGTTGAGGCCGATGACCGTGACGGCCGCGCCCCTGCCGCGCAGCTTCATCACCGCCTTGTCGAGCGCGCCGATCGCGGAGATGTCCCAGAAATGCGCGTCGCGCAGATCGATGGTCACCTGCTGCGGCCGGGCGTCGAAGTCGAAGGCGGCAAGGAAGCTCTCGGTGGAGGCAAAGAAGATCTGGCCGCGCACGAGATAGGTGACCGCCCTGCCCTCGTCGGCCTCGCGCTTCTCCACGGCCACCAGCCGCGCCACCTTGCCGGCGAAGAACACGCCGGACAGCAGCACGCCGACCAGCACGCCCTTGGCAAGATCATGGGTGGCGACGACGGTGACGACGGTTGCCAGCATGACCACCGACGAGGCGCGCGGATTGCGGCGCAGGTCCGTGATCGAGCGCCAGGAGAAGGTGCCGATCGACACCATGATCATCACCGCGACCAGCGCGGCCATGGGGATGATCCGCACCAGATCGTCGAGAACGAGGATCAGGAACAAGAGGAAGGCGCCGGCGACGAAGGACGACAGGCGTCCGCGCCCGCCGGACGAGACGTTGATCACCGACTGGCCGATCATGGCGCAGCCGCCCATGCCGCCGATCATCGCCGAGGCGATGTTGCCGGCGCCCTGGCCGACGCATTCGCGGCTCTTGTTGCTCGGCGTGTCGGTCATGTCGTCGACGATCTGCGCGGTCAGCAGCGATTCCAGCAGGCCGACGGCGGCAAGCGCCAGCGAATAGGGCAGGATGATCTGCAGCGTTTCCAGCGTGAGCGGCACCTGCGGCAGGGCGAACACCGGCAGCGCCGACGGCAGTTCGCCGAGATCGCCCACCGTGCGCAGGTCCATGCCGAACCACCAGGCGACCGCCGTCAGCGCGGCGATGGCCACCAGCGGCGAGGGAATCGCCCGGGTCAGATAGGGAAAGAGGTAGATGATGCCGAGGCGGCCGCGATCATCACGTAGGTCGCCACCGGCACGCCGACGAGCTCGGGCACCTGCGCCATGAAGATCAGGATCGCCAGCGCGTTGACGAAGCCGGTGATCACCGAACGCGAGACGAAGCGCATCAGCCGGCCGAGCTTGATCCAGCCGGCGACGATCTGGATCAGGCCCATCAGGATGGTGGCGGCGAACAGATAGTCGAGGCCGTGGTCGCGGATCAGGCCGACCATCAGCACGGCGGTCGCGGCCGTGGCGGCCGAGATCATGCCCGGCCGGCCGCCGACGACGGCGGTGACGCAGGCGATGGCGAAGGAGGCGTAGAGGCCGACCTTGGGGTCGACGCCGGCGATGACCGAAAAGCCGATCGCCTCGGGAATGAGCGCAAGCGCGACGACGATGCCGGAGAGGATGTCACCGCGAATGTTGCCGAACCACTCCCGGCGATAGGAGGACAATGCTGTCATGAGAAGGATTTTTCCACGATGGATGCCGTCCGCGCGAAGGCGGATGAGAAACGGGGCATGATCGGGTTGTCCGGCGGTTCGGCGGCCGGAAGAGCCACCCGGAATTTCACCGGGTCCATGTGATGTGGGTTACATAGACGAAGCACTTGCCGCAGCGCAACAGGCAATCCCGCATGGCGGCTGGCCATGCGTCCGGCACATGACCCGCAATGGCGCCCGCGCTAGCCGCCGAAGCGGTAGCGCACCGCGGCGGTGAGAATGTCCACCGAGGCCTCGAGGTCGCCGCCGTAGCCGACCATGCCCGTGGCCGGATTGCCGGGCATCGCGATGCCGCTGTCGGACACGAGGATCCGGGTGTAGGCGACGTCGATCGACAGCGCGTCGGTTGCCTCGTAGCTGGCGCCGACCGACAGCCAGAACCGGTCGTCGTCCGGCAACCGCATCGAGCGGTGGGCATCCTGCACCGGCGACCATTCGTAGGCGACGCCGCTGCGCAGGGTCAGCCGATCGGTGGCGGCATATTCGCCGCCGACCGACAGGAACCAGCCGTCGGCATACTGGAAGTCGAGCAGCGAGGTGGTGCGGCCGTCGTCGGCCACCACCGGCACGGTGCCGATGCGGTCCCAGTTGGCCCACTCCGCCCCGCCAAGGAGGGTGAAGCGGTCGGAGATCTTCTGGCGCAGGCCGAGCGTCACCGTTTCGGGCACGGTCACCTCGGCGGTGATGTCCTGCCGCGACAGCACGGCGCCGGAGGTGGTGCGCAGCGTCTGCGTTCCGTCCAGCGCGTGGCTGATCGGCGAGCGATAGCCGAGGCCGATCTCGGTGCCCTCCCAGGGCGTCAGCGTGATCCCGGCCACGGCGCCGATGTCGAGGTCGCTGCCCTCGATCTTGCCGACGCCGAAGGTCGACGGCCCGATCATTGGCATGCGCGACAGCTCGACCGAGGCATGCTGGAGCGTGACGCCGGCGCCGATGCTCACCATGTCGTTGATCTTCCAGGCGGCCACCGGCGTGACGGCGATCGCCTGCATGCCGGCTTCCAGATGATCGGTCTGGCCCACCCACGGCGTGTCCGCCTTGGTGCCGAGACCGAAGGGCGCGTTGACCGACAGGCCGAGATGCAGCCCGTCCTGCGCCTCGAAGGCCGCGTAGAAGGACGGCAGCCACGCCGCGATGCCGACATCTCCGCCGTTGCCGAAGCCGGAGGCCGCCAGCGGGCTCTGCGCCGGATCGGTCTCGAAGGTCGCATGGGGCGCGATCAGCGACAGGCCGTTCTCGGCGACGAGGCCCTTGTGCGCCGTGATCGTCGCCGGGTTCCAGAACATGGCGGACGGCCCGTGACCGGGCGCCGCGGCCCCGGCAAAGCTCACCCCTTGAGATTCGGCCGACTGCTCGCGCAGGGCAAAGGCGCCGGCCACTGCCTCGGTGGCAATGAAGGGCAGCACCAGCGCGGTCGTAGACAGGAACAGGGCCTTGGATGTCATCGTCGCGTCCACATCGGATGTCCTGCGGCACGGTCCTTCAGGAGCTGCCACGGCCTTTTCTGACGACAACTATGATTGACGCATACTCCGATACCAAGACTTAAATGCAGAAACCGCATAAAATTAGATATTATACGTAGCGAAATTCGATAATTTTTATGATTGCCTAAGTAATAAATTGTTAATGATTTAATGATTTTGCAGATCAACGAGATTTCGACGACGCGGTTTGCCGATCTCGATGTGCGGGAGGCTGGGCCTGTCTCGGACATGCCGGTTTGCCCGGCCTTGACGGACAGGCCTTGCCTTGAGCTCTCAGTCGTCCGCCGCCGGCCAGAGCGCGTGAAAATGATGCACCGGGCCGTGGCCACCGCCGATGGCCAGCCCGTCGGCGGCCACGATCGCCGCCGTCAGCCAGACCTTGGCTTCCGCCACCGCCTGCGGCAGGGCGAGGCCCTTCGCAAGGCCTGCGGCAATCGCCGAGGACAGGGTGCAGCCGGTGCCGTGGGTGTTCTGCGTGGCATGGCGCGGCGCCGTGAACCACTCGGTGCCCGCCGCGGTGACCAGCACGTCCGCGCTGTCCGCCTCCGTTCCGTGCCCGCCCTTGACCAGAACTGCGCCGGCGCCGAGCGCCCGCAACGCATGGGCCTGACGCTCCATGTCGGCGCGGGTCACGGCCTGCGGTTCGTCCAGCAGCCGCGCGGCTTCGGGAAGGTTCGGCGTCAGCAGCATTGCGCGCGGCAGCAGCAGCTCGCGCAGGGTCGCGACCGCGTCGTCGCGCAGCAGCGGATCCCCGCTCGCGGCGATCATCACCGGGTCGAGCACTACCCGCCGCTCGCCGAAGGCATCGAGGCCGGCGCGACCGCGCGGATCACGTCCGGATCGGCGAGCATGCCGATCTTCACGGCATCGACTGCCAGATCGGAGAACACCGCGTCGATCTGCGCGCGCACGAAGGCCGGCGGCACGGCGTGGATGCCGGTCACGCCGCGGGTGTTCTGGGCGGTGAGCGCGGTCAGCACGCTGGCGCCATAGACGCCGAGCGCGGAGAAGGTCTTGAGATCGGCCTGGATGCCGGCCCCTCCCCCCGAATCGGAGCCGGCGATGGTCACGGCGATGGCGGTCATCCTCGTCGTCCTCTTTATTCTGCGGGCGTCCCTCGGCCGGACGGCGCTCCCTTGCACGGGGCGGGCGGTCGTGATCGACTGCCGCCGATCCGAACCATGCCCACGTCTCGTTCCCACGGGAGGCTCCGGCCGATGAAGCCGTTCTTCGTTCTCGTCAAATGCCAGCTCGGCAAGTCCTACCAGGTGGCCGCGGCGATCGCCGACGCCGAGATCGCCTCGGAGGTCTATTCGACGGCCGGCGACTACGATCTTCTCGCGAAGTTCTATGTCGAGGACGACGCCGACATCGGCCATTTCGTCAACGAGAAGCTCCACGTGATTCCCGGCATCGCCGACACGCGCACCATTCCGACCTTCAAGGCGTTCTGATTCAGGACGCTCGTGCCTGATCGCGCGTCCAGGTGCCGCGGGCGCCGAGCCACTGGGTGAGCCTTGCCTCCGGCGAGGCGGCGGCGAGCACGTCGGAGACGACCGCCACGCTGTCGGCGCCCGCGGCGAACACGCCCGGCGCCCGTTCCAGCGTGATGCCGCCGATGCCGACCAGCGGAATGTCGATCTTCGCCTTCCAGCGCGCCACGCGGTCCAGCCCCTGCGGCTTCCACGGCATCACCTTGAGCGTCGTCTCGTAGACCGGGCCGAGGGCGACATAGTCGGGCTGCACCGACAGCGCGGTCTCCAGTTCCTCGTCGGAATGGGTGGAGATGCCGAGCTTGAGGCCATACTTCCGGATCGCCGCGACGTCGGCCTCGACCAGATCCTCCTGGCCGAGATGCACCCACGGCGCGCCGAGGTCGATCGCCGCCTGCCAGTGATCGTTCACCACCAGCGTGCAGCCGGCCGCCCGGCACAGCGCCACCGCCTCGGCGATCTCGGCGCGCACGGCCTCCTCGGGCCGGTCCTTGAGGCGCATCTGCACGAACTTCAGCCCGAGCGGCAGGAAGCGGGGCAGCCAGTCGGTACGGTCGACGATGAGATAGAAGCGGTCGAGATCTGTCACGGGTCGGGTTTCCTGATCCTCTGATCGGGCGGATTCGGGTCCGCCCTGTTTCCTTGCCCCTCCCCTCGCGGGAGAGGAGGACGTCACCACGCGCGGCCCGCCGGCCTCACCCTGCGAAGGGCGAGAACGGCGCGCCGAACACCGGCGTCGAGGCATGGGCGAGGTCGTGCTGCTCCATGATGCCGGCGAGGAAGCCGAGGCGGCCGGCCTCGATCGCCCGCCCGAAGGCATCGGCCATCGCCGGGGGATCGCCCGCCGTCGCCACCGCGGTGTTGAGCAGGATGCCGTCGTAGCCGAGTTCCATCGCCGCCGTCGCGTGGCTCGGCGCGCCGAGGCCGGCGCGACGATCAGCGGCACGCCCGGCACGTGGGCGCGCAGCAGGCCGAGGGCATAGGGGTTGTTGAGGCCACGGCCCGAGCCGATCGGCGAGCCCCACGGCATCAGCACCTTGCAGCCGGCCTCCAGCAGCCGGTCGGCGAGCACGAGGTCGTCGGTCATGTAGGGAAACACCTCGAAGCCCTGGGCGCAGAGCTCGCGCGCCGCCTCGACGAGGCCGAAGGGATCGGGCTGCAGCGTGGCGTCGTCGCCGATCACCTCGAGCTTGATCCACGGGGTGCCGAACACCTCGCGGGCCATCAGCGCGGTCTTGATCGCCTCGCGCGCGCCATGGCAGCCGGCGGTGTTGGGCAGCACCTTCACGCCGAGGTCGCGCACCAGCTGCCAGAAGGCATGGCCGGCCTTGTCGCCGCCGGTCGATTCCCGGCGCAGCGACACGGTGACGATCTCGGCGCCGGAGCGCTCCACCGCGCGGCGCAGATGGTCGGGCGAAGGATAGCGCGCGGTGCCGAGCAGGAAGCGGCTTCTGACCTTCGTGCCGTAGAGGTCGAGGGTGTCTTCGGTCGTCATCATCATCCTCCCTGTCGCGGGCTGAACACCTCGATCCGGTCGCCCTCGGCGATCGGCGTGTCGACGCGTTCGCCGCGGGGCACGAACTCGCCGTTGAGCGCGGTCGCGACGATCTCCGGATCGAACTCGGCGGCCACGACGAAGGCGGCGAGCGTCGTCGCCTCCGTCTCAGTCGCCTCGCCGTTGAGCTCTATGCGCATGTCAGCACCTCATGTTCCTGAACGGTCCCGGTGATCCGGCCGACGACGATCTCGGCCATCGCCGGCGCGATCAGCCAGCCGTGGCGGTAGAGACCGTTGACCGCGATCACGCGGCCAGTGTCGACGATCCGCGGCTCGTTGCCGGGAAAGGCCGGCCGGAGGCCGACGTTGAATTCGATGATCTCGGCGTCGCCGAAGGCCGGATGCACCGCATAGGCCTGAGTCAGCAACTCGCCCGCCGAGCGCACGGTCACCGCCTCGCCGGCGTCCGATTCGACCGTTGTCGCGCCGATCATGTGGATGCCGTCACCGCGCGGCACGACATAGAGCGGATGGCGATGGTGAAGCAGCCGCACCGGGCGGTTGAGCGCCACATCCGGCGCCCGGATCACCGCCATCTCGCCCTTGACGCCGCGCAGGTCGGCGAAGCGGTCGCGGGCGCCAAGGCCACGGCAGTCGGCGATGCGGCCTTCGCGCAGCATCCCGATGTCGCCGGTCCAGCCGAAATGGGTCCGCGTCCCGCCGCGCTCCAGTTCGCCGAGCATCGCCGGCATCACCTCGCGCGGGTTGAGATGGCCCTCGCCCGGATAGAACAGGCCGGTGCGGTAGCGGCCGGCAAGGTCCGGTTCCAGCAGCTTGATCTCGGCCGCATCCACCGCCTCGTGACCTTCGGTCAGCCGGGCAAACCGCTGCAGGCCGGCCAGATCGCGCGGCGGAGCGACCACCAGCGTGCCCTCGGTGCCCACGTTGCGGTGCAACGACGGC
This sequence comes from Methylobrevis pamukkalensis, assembly GCF_001720135.1. Classification (GTDB taxonomy): domain Bacteria; phylum Pseudomonadota; class Alphaproteobacteria; order Rhizobiales; family Pleomorphomonadaceae; genus Methylobrevis; species Methylobrevis pamukkalensis. Next base: position 11,686 of record NZ_MCRJ01000021.1, on the reverse strand, counting down.
CAGATCCGCATCGAGCGCAGGCCGAGGCGGACGACATCGTCCTCGGCACCCTCGGCCTCGCAATAGGGGGCCAGCATGCCGCCGGCGCGCCAGGCGGCGGAACTGGAGAGATCGCGGCCGCCCTGCTCGTAGAGCGCGACGGTAAGGCCCGCGCGCATCGCCATCAGCGCGGTCACGAGACCGGCCGCACCCGCGCCGACGACGGCAAGGTCGGCAGCTGTGCCTGTGGCGGAAGGGGAAGTGCTCACGTCGCCTCGCTCGCGAGGGACGACTGCGGAAACGCGAAGGTTTTCCGATCGACGTCCCTACGCTGGAATGACCCAGATCAGGTTCTAAGGGTGCATCTCAGCCCGTATCCGGGCGCCCCTCGTCACGATCGGAATGTGAGTTGGCACTGGCACAATGTCAAGGCGGCGGGCCGGGTTTGTCCCGGCTCGCTGCCATGTGCACGATCGGGGTCGTCAGCCGGCGCGGAGCATGGCCACGAAGTCGACGACCTCGCGCTGGAGCACGTCGGACTGCTGGTTGAGCGCGCCCGACAGGCCCATCAGCTGGGTGGAGGCGGCGCCCGTCATCTCGGCCGCCGTGCCGACGCCGGCGATGTTGCGGGTCACCTCTGCGGCGCCGCTTGCCGCACGGTGGGTGTTGACGGCGATCTCGTTGGTGGCAGCGCCCTGCTCTTCCACGGCCGCCGAAATCGACTGCGTCGCAGACTGGATCGTGCCGATCGTCTCGACGATACGGCCGATGGAGACGACCGACGTGTTGGTCGCCGACTGGATTTCCGCGATCTTGGCGGAGATGTCGCCGGTGGCCTTGGCCGTCTGTGTCGCCAGATCCTTCACCTCGGCCGCCACCACGGCAAAGCCCCGGCCGGCCTCGCCGGCGCGGGCCGCCTCGATCGTCGCGTTGAGCGCGAGGAGATTGGTCTGGGCTGCAATGTTGCTGATGAGTTCGACGACCTCGCCGATCTGCTGGGCCGCCGACGAGAGCTGCTGCACGTTGCGGCTGCTCGTCTCCGCCTCGCTCGCGGCCTCCCGGGCGATGCGTGACGAGTTGACCACCTGCTCGCCGATCTCATGGATCGAGGCAGTCAGTTCCTCCGCCCCGGCCGCGACGGTCTGGACGTTGACCGAGGCTTCCTCGGCGGCCCCGGCCACGGCCTGCGACTGGCGGGCCGTCTCCTCGGCAGTCGCCGAGAGATTGCGGGCAGCATCCGCCACTTCCGCGGACGAGGCGCCGAAGGATCGCGCCAGCGCGCCCATCTTCGCCTCGAACTGCGCGGCGATCGCATGGCGCTCGGCGACGATCTTGGCGGCGCTGCGCTTGTCGGCCTCGATCTGCTCGGCCCGCAGCCGCTCGGTCTCGACGAGGCTGTCGCGGAAGGTGCCCAATGCGGCCGCAAGCGCGCCGAGTTCGTCGCGCCGTCCGATGAACGGGATCGACGTGGTGAGCGCGCCCCCGGCGATGCTGCGCATCGCGGCCGTGATCCGCACCAGCGGCCCCGTGACGCCGAAGACGACATAGGCCAGGCAGAGCGCACCGGTGACCGTCGAAAGGCCGGCGGCGATGATCGTTTCGGTCGTCACCGTCTCGTAGGTGGCCTCGCTCTCGGCATTGGCCGCCTTGGCCCCGGCGTCGTTGAGATCGATGAGCGCCACGAGATCGGCCGACGCCTCGTTGAACCGGTCGCGCATGCCGTTCATGTAGAAGGCGGCGGCTTCGGTCTTCTTGCCGGCCGACGACAGGGCGAGCAGCTCGCGGTGCCGGCCGGCATAGGCCGTCCAGGCCTCGCTGAAGCGGGCATAGCCGCTGCGCTCCTCCGCGGACGAGATCAACGGCTCGTAGCGCTGGCGCAGGGCGGCGATCGCCTTGCCCATCGCATCGATGTCGGCCTCGGCCCTCGCCATCGCCTCGGCATCCGGCGACAGTACATGGGCGCCCTCGGCGATCCGGTAGTCGGACACCGCCGTGTTGAGCCGATTGAGCGTGTCCACGCTCGGCAGCAAGTTGTCGGCAATCAACTGCGTGTCGTGATTGAGCGTCGCGGCGCCGCGGAAGGCGATCCACGACAGGCCAAGCGTCGCGACGATCAGGGACAGTGTGAGGAAAATGAGTGTGGTTCTGACAGAGGCCCGCATGCGCGCGCTCCAGGTTGCTGGTTTCGGGCACAAGTATGGCCCTCAATGTTAAACTTCGTATAATTCCAAGAACAATGTCGCTGAAAACGTAGTTTTCCGGATACCGCATATTCATAATACGATCAGAGCGTTCATCCGACGTCTTGATGACTGAGGCACGTTGCAAAGTAAGCCGCATCCACAACGACACGTGGAGGCCAGGACTGCAACAGCAGCGGGCTGAGCCCGGCCGGACTCACAGCGGCGTGTTGGCCTTGCGGGCCTTCTCGCGCCGGATGCCGAGCTGGTGCTCGCGCCAGATGACGAAGACGCCGGCGCCGATCACGATCGCCGATCCGGCCAGCACCGCCAGCGTCGGCACGTCGCCGAAGACGAAGAAGCCGAGCAGGATCACCCACAGCATGTTGACGTAGTGAAGGGCGCGATCACCGAGGCTTCCGCGTAGCGGTAGCTCTGGGTGAGCAGTACCTGTCCCAGGCCGCCGAACAGGCCGATCGCGGCAAGCAGACCCCATTCGTGCGGTGTCGGCATCACCCAGCCGAAGGGCGCCGTCAGCAGCGCGATGCCCGAGGCCGAGATCATGAAGTAGAACACGATCGCCCCGGTGTGCTCGGTGCCGGACATGCGGCGGATGGAGATCATCGCCAGCGCCGCGAACACCGCCGAGAAGAAGGCCATCAGCGCGCCGATCGATTCGCCGTCGCCGGAGAGGTGGCTGAGATCGGACATGTGCTGCCCGAGCACCAGAAGCACGCCGAGAAAACCGACGATCACCGCCGTCCAGCGGTAGGCGCGCACCTGCTCGCCGAGCAGCAGCGCGGCAAGCGCGGTGGTCATCAGCGGCGCGGCATAGTTGATCGCGGTCACGTCCGGCAAGGGCAGCCGGGCGAGCGAGCCGAACCAGAAGAACATGCTGACGGTGCCGGCAAAGGCGCGCAGGACATGGCTGAACGGCGCCTTCGTCTTCAGGGCGACCGGCAGTTCGCGCCGCAACGCCAGCCAGACCAGCAGCGGCACGATGCCGAGCAGCGAGCGCGCGAACACCACCTCGCCGAGCGGCAGCCGCTCCGAGACGAGCTTCACCAGCGCCATCGTCACGGCGAAGAAGGCCGTGGAGGCGACCTTCATCAGGATACCGATCAGGGGATTGGGCACGGGAAGCATCCGTCTGCGGAGGAGCATGCGCCTGCCGGTCCGACCGGATCGTCAGGCCGACGGCGATGCGCAACGCGGCAAGGGGACCTTATGACCCCTCCCCTCCACTGGCATCAAGCGGCGTTGAGCGCATGCCAGACCCGCGACGGCGTTGCCGGCATGTCGATGTGGCGGATGCCCCTGGCGGCATCCAGCGCATCGACCACGGCATTCATCACCGCCGGCGTGGCGCCGATGGTGCCGGCCTCGCCCGCGCCCTTGATCCCCAGCATGTTGGTGATCGATGGCACGTTGCGGGTCTCGAAGCGGATCGACGGCATGTCGTCGGCGCGCGGCATCGCATAGTCGAGGAAGGAGGCGGTGACGAGCTGGCCGCTCTCGTCGTAGATCGCCGCCTCGTGCAGCGCCTGGCCGATCGACTGGGCGATGCCGCCGTGCACCTGCCCTTCGAGCAGCAGCGGATTCACGGTGACGCCGAAGTCGTCGACGACCGTGTAGCCGACGATGGTGGTCGCGCCCGTCTCCGGGTCGATCTCCACCTCGCAGACATGGGTGCCGTTCGGATAGGTCGCGCCGTCCTGCTGGAAATTGCCGTGGGCCTTCAGCTTCGCCTTGCCGGGCGTGGAGGCGGCAAGCTCGGCAAGGCTCACCGAACGGTCGGTGCCGACGATCCGCACCGTGCCGTCGACGAGTTCCAGGTCGGCGGCCGAGGTTTCCAGCCGCTCGGCCGCGAGCTGGCGGATCTGCTCGACGAGCACCTTCGAGGCGATGTCGACGGAGGCAAGGCCGAGCGGGATCGAGCGAGAGCCACCGGTGCCCTCGCCGGTGCGCACCCGGTCGGTGTCGCCCTGCACCGTCTCCACCTTGTCGAGGTCGAGGCCGAGATATTTGGCGATCAGCTGTCCATAGGCGGTGGCGTGGCCCTGGCCGTTCGACTGGGTGCCGATGTAGAGCGTGGCGCTGCCGTCGTCGTTGAGCACGACATTGGCTTCTTCGGAGCCCGGGAAGGCGCAGATTTCCACATAGGTGGCAAGGCCGATGCCGCGCAGCCGACCCTTGGCCCGGCTTTTCGCCCGCCGCGCCGCAAAGCCGTCGAAGTCGGCCTGCTCGAGCGCGAGCGCCAGATGGGCGTCGAACTCGCCGCTGTCGTAATACTGACCGGTGACGGTGGTGTAGGGCATCTTCTGCGGCGGGATGAAGTTGCGCCGGCGGATCTCGACCTGGCCGAGGCCGGTCTCGCGGCCGGCAAGATCGATCAGCCGCTCGATCAGATAGGCGGCCTCCGGGCGGCCGGCGCCGCGGTAGGCGTCGGTCGGCGTGGTGTTGGTGAAGACGCCGCGCACCTTCATGAACCAGACGGGAATGTCGTAGAGCCCCGTCGCCATCATCAGCGCGCCCTCGGGAATGAACGGGCCGAACTGATGGAGATAGGCGCCCATCGCCGCGACGAGATCCACCTGCAGCGCGAGGATGCGGCCCTCGGCGTCGAGCGCGATCCGGCCGGTGGTGACATTGTCGCGGCCGTGCGAATCGATGACGAAATGATCGCCGCGGTCGCCGGTCCATTTCACCGGCGCGCCGAGGGTCTTGGCCGCATGCAGCACCAGCGGATGCTCGCTGTAGACGAAATTCTTGGTGCCGAAGCCGCCGCCCACATCCGGCGTCACCACGCGAATGAGACTCTCGTCGACCTTGAGGATGTCGTCGGCGAGGATCTTGCGCATGCTGTGACCGCCCTGGGTGCCGGTCGTCAGCGTGTAGCGGCCGGTGGCGGCGTCATATTCGCCGATGGCCCCGCGCGTTTCCATGTAGTTGGCAACGACCCGCTGGTTGACCAGCGACAGTTCCACCACCCGGGCCGCCCCCGCGAACACCCGCTCCGTCTCGGCCGCGTCGCCCCCGTGATACTCGAAGGCAAGGTTGGAGCCCTTCTCCGGCCAGATCACCGGCGCATCCGGATCGAGCGCCGCGGCGGTATCCACCACCACGTCCAGCGGATCGTAGTCGATCATCAGGGCTTCGGCCGCATCCCGCGCCGCGCTGGCCGTCTCGGCGACGACGAAGGCGATCGGATCGCCCACATGCCGTACGCGGCCATCGGCCAGCACCGGATGGGGCGGCGCCGTCAGCCGGCTGCCGTCGGCAAGCTCCATGTTCGCCTGGCACGGCAGGCCGCCGAGGTCGGCGATGTCGGCCGCCGTCCACACCAGCTTCACTCCGGGCATCGCCCGGACCTCGTCGATCCCCTCGACCGTGATGTCCGCATGGGCCATCTGCGAGCGCAGCACGAAGCCGTGCAGCGTGCCGTCCGGGGTGATGTCGTCGGTGTAGCGGCCGGTGCCGGTGATCAGCGCCGGATCCTCGCGCCGCCGCACGGGCGCGCCGATACCGTATTTGGCGGGCTTCTTCGCGCTCATGATCGATCCTTTCCGGGAAGGGGCCGGTGCGGCCGGAACTGTCCGGGCGGGGCGCCGGGGAACAACTGGACAGGTGACCAGACCTATCGCCGCTGGCGCCGCCGGGCAAGAGCGTCAGGAGATGGCGGCCATTCCGCAGCGGCGGCCGTGCCGTCACACCGCCGTCTCGCGAGGGACGGTTCAGAGGGATGGTGCGGAGGTGTCGGTCGCGGGGACGCGGTCAAGGCAGTCGGCAAGAGCCAGCGTGCCGCCGACGGCGCGGCGCACCTCGCGCTTGCCCCAGCGTTCGCACGGCCGGCGCAGCAGCCGGGCGAGCGGCAGCAGGATCCGCAGAACCTTCCGCAGCGCCTCGCGCACGTCGGGCCGGATGGCGGCAGCGTAGTGGTCCATCACTGCGCCCGTGGCCGCTTCGTCGCGCGTGCCGTCGTGAACCTGCAGGGCCAGCAGCCAGACATCGCGCGCCGCCGCGGGCGAAAAGGCCATCACGGTCGTCGGCGCCTCCTCGAAATCGAGGAAGCCGATCTCTTCGCCGTTCCAGGTGAAGTCGCGCAGGCTCGGGCGGCCATGGACGAGGCCGACCGCATGCAGCCGGGCCAGCGTCGCGGCGGCCGCGCAAAGCCCGCGGTGGAACTCGTCGCGCGCGGGGCCGGGATCGCGCACCACCTGACGAGCCAGCGTCGGGCCGAGATCGGAGAGCACCAGCGCGCGCGAGGACGCATAGACGATCTCCGGCACGCGGAAGCCGGCCTCGCGCAGCACGACGATCATGCCGATCTCGCGGGCAACCGCCGCTGCCCCGCGCGTCGGCGGCACCGGACGCAGGAAATCGAGCGGCACCAGCAGGGCCAGCAGCCGCTGCAGGGCAAGCCAGACCGGACGGCCCGCCTTGTTGGCGCGCTTGATCCACAGCGTTTGACCGGCATGATCGATCCGCTCGACCCGAGGGCCGGCCGCGTCCGCGCGCCGGACGATCTCCGGATCGGCGCTGTCTTGGGTACCGATCAGAAGATCGGTGTTTGCAGGAACGGGTCCGGTCGCGTGAAATGAAAAAGAGCGATCTTCCATCGTGCGATCATAACGCCGATGCGGAAGATATCGATCCTTTGCCGGCAGATGATCCCGTAAAAGTTGCCTAAGCGAAAATCTCAATAAAACTCAAAGGTTTCAATATTCAACACCGGCCACTGCCGGGCCGTTTCCTTGCGCTGCGATGTGTCCCCACCTCGAGTCAAATGACCGTGCCGGACGGGATGCGGACGTGATGGGTGCCCATTGCAGGCCGGAGGCGCAGCCGGGCATACGCCTGGACCTCCGGCCTTGCGGCAAGGATCACCCGAACACGCTGGCGCCATCCTCCGCCCGGCCGACGACGCGGCGGAAGGAGGCGAACAGGTCGCGGCCGATGCCCCATTCGTTGTCCGACAGGTCGGCGACCGCCGGCACGCGCGCGTCCCACTCGGCGGCATCCACCAGCACTTCCAGCGTGCCGGCGGTGGCGTCGAGACGGATCATGTCGCCGTCCATGACCTTGGCGATCGGCCCGCCGTGGGCCGCCTCGGGCGTGACGTGGATCGCCGCCGGCACCTTGCCGGAGGCGCCCGACATGCGCCCGTCGGTGACGAGCGCCACGCGGCGGCCGCGGTCCTGCAGCACGCCGAGCGCCGGGGTGAGCTTGTGCAGTTCCGGCATGCCGTTGGCCTTCGGGCCCTGGAAGCGGATCACGGCGACGAAGTCGCGGTCGAGCTTGCCGGCCTTGAACGCGTCCTGCATCTCCTCCTGGCTGTGGAAGACGACCGCCGGGGCCTCGATCACGTGGCGATCGGGCTTCACCGCCGAGATCTTGATCACCGAGCGGCCGATGTTGCCGTCGAGCAGCTTGAGCCCGCCGGAGGCCTGGAACGGCGCGGAGGCCGGCCGCAGCACGGACTCGTCGCCGCTGACGCCGTCGATCGGCTGCCACTTCACCGAGCCGTCGGGATCGAGCTTCGGCTCGACCTTGTAGCCGTCGAGGCCGGTGCCCCACACGGTCTTGACGTCCTTGTGGACGAGGCCCTCGTCCAGCAGCGTCGAGATCAGGAAGCCCATGCCGCCGGCGGCGTGGAAGTGGTTCACGTCGGCCATGCCGTTCGGATAGACGCGGGCGACCAGCGGGGTGATGTCCGAGAGATCGGAAAAATCGTCCCAGGTCAGCGTGATGCCCGCCGCCTTGGCCATGGCGATCAGATGCATGGTGTGGTTGGTCGACCCGCCGGTGGCATTGAGGCCGACGACGCCGTTGACCACCGCCTTCTCGTCGATCACCTCGGCGATCGGGGTATACTGGTTGCCGGTCGCGGTCAGCGACAGGGCGCGCCGGGCGGCCTCGCGGGTCAGCGCGTCGCGCAGCGGCGTGTTCGGGTTGACGAAGGACGAGCCCGGCAGATGCAGGCCCATGATCTCCATCAGCATCTGGTTGGAGTTGGCCGTGCCGTAGAAGGTGCAGGTGCCCGGCCCGTGATAGGAGGCGCTCTCGGAGGCGAGCAGTTCGGCGCGGCCGACCTTGCCTTCGGCGTAGAGCTGGCGGGTCTTGGCCTTCTCGTCGTTGGTGATGCCGCTGGTCATCGGCCCGGCCGGGATGAACACCGTCGGCAGATGGCCGAAGGACAGCGCCGCGATCAGCAGGCCCGGCACGATCTTGTCGCAGACCCCGAGGAACACGGCCGCGTCGAACATGTCGTGGCTGAGCCCGACCGCCGCCGACATGGCGATGATGTCGCGCGAGAACAGCGACAGTTCCATGCCGGTCTGGCCCTGGGTGACGCCGTCGCACATCGCCGGCACGCCGCCGGCCACCTGCGCCACCGCGCCCATCTCGCGCGCCGCCGCGCGGATCAGCTCCGGGTAGCCCTCGAAGCTGATGCGCCGACAGCATGTCGTTGTAGGAGGTGATGATGGCAAGGTTCGGCACCACGTCGCCCTGCAGCGCGGCCTTGTCCGACGTGCCGCAGGCGGCAAAGCCGTGGGCGAGGTTTCCGCAGGCAAGGCGCGAGCGCCGCGGCCCCTTCAGCGCCTGCGCCTGCGTGCGCTCCAGATAGCGCATCCGGCCGTCATGCGAGCGTTTCGCGATGCGTTCGGTGACTTCCCCGATCCGGGCGTTGAGGGTCATGGCGGTCATCCTTGAGTTGGGCGCCTTGCGGCGAGGTCGCGCGCCTTGCGTCACATGCGGCCGGCGGCCGCGAAACAGTCGGTTACCGGCACCAGAACACCGGCAGGTCCGGAACGGCGGCGAACACGGCCCGCACCGGCATCTCGTGGGCATCGGTCGCGGCGATCGCGCTGTCGAGCACGCGCCGCTTGCCCTCCCCCTCGATATGGAGCGCGATCGGCGCGCACCAGCCAGCGGCGGCAGGGTAAAGGTGATGCGCGGCTCGCCGGCGCCCGGCGCGTTCATCGGTGACAGCAGCGCTTGGCCCTTCGGGTCGAGGCAGGCCTCCAGCCGGTCGCCGCCGGGAAAGAAGGAGGCCGTGTGGCCGTCGTCGCCCATGCCCAGCACCACCGCCGAAAACGGAATCGCCAGCGCACCGGCCGCCGCCGTGACGGCGGCAAGCCCCGCCTCGGGCGTCGGCGCGCCGGTGAAGAGCGGCACGAAGGTGGCCGCCGCGGCCGGGCCGGTGAGCAGGCCGGCCCGCAGGGTGGCCGCGTTGGAGCGGTCGGAGGTCTCGGGCACCCAGCGTTCGTCGACGAGGGTGACCGTCACCTTCGACCAGTCGAGGCTCTTGCCCGCCAGCGCGGCGAAGAAGCGCTTCGGCGTGCGCCCGCCCGACAGCGCCAGCGAAGCGGCGCCGCGCGCGGCGATGTCCGCCGCCGCGCCCTCGGCGACGAAGTCGGCAAGGGCGTCGGCGAGCAGGTCGGGAGAGGCGTAGGTCAGGAGTTCCATGTCGGCGTTCATCCCCTCGCCCGCCTCATTCCATCGTCAGCGACTTCTCGTGCCACTCGCGCGCCGGATTGCCGATGCGGATCAGGTCGCGCGCCTCGTCCGGCCCCCAGGAGCCGGCCATGTAGGGCTTCGGCGGCTTGTCGCTGGCCGCCCAGGCGTCGAGGATCGGGTCGATCCACGTCCAGGCCTGCTCCACCTCGTCGCGGCGCATGAACAGGGTGGCATTGCCGCGGATCACGTCCAGCAGCAGCCGCTCGTAGGCGTCCGGGTTGCGCACCTTGAAGGCGGCGGCAAAGCTCATGTCGAGCGCGACGCGCTTGAGGCGCATGCCGCCCGGGCCCGGGTCCTTGATCATCAGCCACAGCTTCACGCCCTCGTCGGGCTGCAGGCGGATGACGAGTTCGTTGGCCGGCACGCCCTCCTCGCCGTCGAAGATCGAATGCGGGATCGCCTTGAACGAGACGATGATCTCCGAAACGCGGGTGGCGAGGCGCTTGCCGGTGCGCAGGTAGAAGGGCACGCCGGCCCAGCGCCAGTTGTTCACCTCGGCCTTGATGGCGACGAAGGTCTCGGTGCGGCTCTGCTTGTTCGACACCTCGTCGAGATAGGCCGGAACGACGCCGGCCCGGTCGACGCCGGACTTGTACTGGCCGCGGACGGTGCAGTTGTTGACCTCCCGCGTGTCGATGGGTTTGAGCGATTTGAGGACCTTCAGCTTCTCGTCGCGCACCGCGTCGGCGTCCATCGACGACGGCGGCTCCATGGCGACGAGGCAGAGCAGCTGCAGGATGTGGTTCTGCACCATGTCGCGCAGCGCGCCGGAGGTGTCGTAGTAGTCGCCGCGCCCCTCGACGCCGAGCGATTCCGCCACGGTGATCTGCACATGCTCGATATGCGCGCTGTTCCACAGCGGCTCGAACAGGGCGTTGGCAAAGCGCAGCGCCATCAGGTTCTGCACCGTCTCCTTCCCGAGATAATGGTCGATGCGGTAGATCTGCTCCTCGGCAAAGATCCGGCCGACCGCGTCGTTGGTGGCGCGCGCCGACTTCAGGTTCTTGCCGAGCGGCTTCTCGACGACGACCCGCGTCTTCTCGGTGATGAGGTTGTGCTTGCCGATCTGCTCGCAGATCGGGCCGAACAGGTCCGGGCTGGTGGCGAGATAGAAGGCACGGATGCGCTCCTTGCCCTCCTCCAGCGTGGTCGCCAGATCGGCCCAGCCGGCATCCGTGGTCGCGTCGGCGCCCACATAGCGGATGCGCGCGAGGAACTTCGCCACCACCTTGCGGTCGAGTTCCTCGGGCTTCAGATACGCCTCCAGCGCCTCCTTGACCATCTCGCGATAGGCCTTGTCGGACTGCGGCCGCCGCGAAACGCCGATGATCCGCGCTTCCTCGGGAATCTGGCCGTCGAGATCGCGGTGATAGAGGGCGGGGAGCAACTTGCGGCGGGCAAGATCGCCGGTGGCACCGAACACGACATAGTCGAAGGGATCGACGACGATGATGCGGCTGGTCATGACGCTCCTTGAGATCGGGCGATGTTGTTCTGTGCATCCGGCGCCGCGAACCGGCAACGAGCGCGCCGGTTGCAACATCCTTCAAGCAACGACAATGCCACACACCGCCCACAGCGGATATCCGTCCGGAGATCCCCTCGGCGGCACGAAGCCTGTCCTCCGATCGAGGACATACACCATCCTCTGCACCGGGTGAACATATTTTCGCGACGCGATCAAATGTGCAGGACGCCCGCGTGTCCCGGCAGACGGCCTCTCACGCTCCACGGCCCCCAACCGACAGTCCGTGTCTCAGTCAAGAACACGCGAAGTTCGATACGACCGCCTGAAGCGGCGTCAGACGAACGCTGCACCGCCCCGGGGATGCGACGACAGGAATGTCTTCATGCTGAACGGCCTGGATAATTCCCGAGATACGCGCGCAGAAGCAGCCCATAAAGTCCAAACGGAATTCCGCCGGACAGGGTTGCCGCTATTAGAAAAAAGCCGGTCCCACCGTCGGTCGCCCTCTCGCCGAACCATGCAATCAACAACCCGAGCC